>QHSB01000136.1 GCA_003220335.1 Candidatus Rokuibacteriota bacterium | reverse complement strand
GAGCTCATTGAGCTGACCGATTTGCCGTTCGCGGACCTATTGAAGAAGGTCGCGGCCCTTCCCGACCGCACCGTGATCTTGTTCTACGTGCTGCTGCGCGACGGCGCGGGAGCCAACCACGTCCCCACATATGCGCTAACGGCGATCGCGCGTGCGACGCGGGTCGCCGTCTACGGCGTCAGCGACACGTTCATCGGCCACGGCATCGTCGGCGGCCGCGTGATCAGCTTCCGCGAGCACGGGCGGCAAGCGGCCGCCCTGGCGGCTCGCGCGCTGCGCGGAGAATCGCCGGGCCCGCCCGGCGCTGGCGATCTGGACCTCAACGTGACGACGTTCGACGCGCAGGAGCTGAAGCGCTGGGGAATCG
>QHSB01000135.1 GCA_003220335.1 Candidatus Rokuibacteriota bacterium | reverse complement strand
AGCACCGAATCCTTCATGATTGGGTATCCGAACGTGATTACGGCAATACGGAGATATGTGTTGCGACAGGATGCGCTCTTGCGCCTGGCCGAGCGTGATCTCGTCATCGAGAGGAGTCGGCGGCAGCGCGTGAGCAAGACTGAAGTCGCGGCGGCCAACGCCCGCTTTCAAGAAGCGAAGCAGCGCTTTTGTGAATTCATGAAGCACACGTCCTACTCCGACTGAGGGCGCTAACACTTCGGAGGGGGCCTCGACGGCCCCCTCCGATGCCTCCCCCAGGATTCGATTGCGCCGGCAAAGCCGGCGCTCGAACAGCGCGAGACGCAGCCCGCTATACGGCGCGCGCGGGCCCGGCGTCCGGGCGCCGGCGGCACGACCACCGTGGGTGCGTTAGCGGACCAACCCGGCGCGGCGCGGCAGGAAGAGCGTGATCTCGGGAAATACGATGAGGAGCAGCAGCCCGACGCCGAGCGCGGTGAGGTAGGGCCAGTACACCTTGAAGTGCTGGCCGGCGGACACGTTGGCGAACCGCAGCGCCATCAGGAGCCCCACGCCGATCGGCGGCAGGAACAGCCCGATGCCGACGGCGGCCGTCAGCACGATGTTGAAATGGATCGGATGGATGCCGATCTGCTTGGCGATCGGGAAGACGACGGGCACCAGCACCACGGCCGCCGGCAGGCCCTCGAGCACCATGCCGAAGAGGATCACGATCATCGACACCGCGAGCATGAACAGCCACGGCGTGCCGTGCAGCGGCTGCAGCATGCTGCCAAGCATGGCGGGCACCCCGAGCATGCCCATCAGAAACTGGTAGACGCTGGCCACCGCGAGCAGGAACACCACGGCCGCCGTGAGCAGCGCGCTCTCGTAGATCAGCGCGACCATCTCGCGCAGCGTGACGTTGCGGTAGTAGAGCAGGGCGGCGCCCACGGCATAGGCGGCCACGAGCGCGCCCGCCTCCGTGGCCGTGAACACGCCGAAGTAGAAGCCGAGCACGATCACGATCGGCACCACCAGCGGCACCAGGGAGGCCTTCACGGCCACGCCGAACTCCGCGCGCGTGGCGCGGCGGTCCTTCGGCCACTGCAGGCGATGCGCCTGGCCGAAGATCACCACCATGAGACAGAGCGCGGTGACGGCGGCGGGCAGGAAGCCGCCGAGGAAGATGCCCACCACTGACGTGTCGGTGACCTGGCCGAGCACGATCATGAAGATCGCGGGCGGCACCAGGATGCCCATGGCGGTGGCCGAGGCGACCAGCGAGGCCGCGTGCTCGGGCTTGTAGCCGGCGCGCAGCATGGGGGGCGTGAGCATGGCGCCGATGGCGGAGACGTCGGCGATCGTGCTGCCCGAGATCCCGGAGAAGAAATACTCCGCGAGCACGACGGACATGCCGAGGCCGCCGCGGACCCAGCCGATCATCGCGCGCGCGAGATCGACGAGCGCGTACGACATCCCGCAGCGCTCCATGAGGTTGCCGGCGAAGATGAAGGTGGGGATGGCCAGCAGCACCCAGCTCTGCGAGCCGGCCACCAGGCTGGAGGGCAGCTTCTGCAGCGAGAAGTTGCCGACGACGAGCCCGGTGAAGCCGGCGATGCCGAGCGAGAAGACGATGGGCAGCGAAACGATCGTCAGCACCAGGAACGTCACCACCACGGCGGCGACGAGCATCAGGGCGCTCTGCGCCAGGCGTCCGCGGCGGCGGCGGCGCTGTAGACGATCATCAGCAGGCCGCCGACCACCGACGACAGGTACAGCCAGCGGAGGTTGAGGTCCAGCGCGGGCGAGTAGGACTGCGAGTTCAGCTCGGCGACCTGCCAGCCGTAATACGCGAGCAGCGCCCCAAAGCCGATGAGCAGCACGTAGTGGCCGACGCTGATGCCGCGGCGGAGCGCGGGGGGAAGCTTGTCGGTGACGATGTGCACGGCGAAATGCGTGCCGCGGCGGATGCCGATGGCGGCGCCGATGAAGGTCAGCCAGGCCAGCGAGTATTCGCCGATCTCTTCCACCCAGAAGAAGCGCACCGACGGCAGGTCGAACGTCGCCGAGATCCAGGTCACCACGTAGCGCAGGAAGACGCCGACGAGCATGTCGACCATGGCCACGATCATCAGCGCCGTCATCACGACGTGCGGCGTCCAGCCGATGACGCGAAGGAGGGCGGTCACGACGGCGCGGATCGTACGGGGAGCACCCGGCGCGCGTCAAGCGCCCGGCGGCGTGCCGCCAACTTGACAAGGCCGCGCGGACGCGCGAACGTCGCACGCCGACAGGAGGCGTCCATGAGCCGAGGGCAGCGCAGCGTTGCGTGGGTGGCGGTGGTGGTGGCGATGATGCTCGCTGGCGGAAGCGTCAAGCCGGCGCCGAGCCAGGCACAGTCTGGCGCCAAGAAGCTCGACCTCGCGCACATCATGCCGCCGCCCGAGTCCGGCGCCATCGGCTACAAGTACTTCGCCGACGAGGTCACGAAGCGCTCCAACGGTACTCTCAACGTCGTCTTCCACGGCGGCACCCTGCTCGGCAAGGAGCTGGAGATCATGGACGCGGTGAAGTCGGGCAACATCGCGTTCGGCACGCCGGTGGGCGCCGCCTGCACGGTGTTCCCCGAGATGTGCGTGTTCCTCACGCCCTACCTCGTGCGCGACTACAACCACGCCTACGCGATGTTCAACGGCGAGATCGGCCGCCAGCTCGACGACACCTTCCAGAAGAAGTACAAGGTCAAGATCATCTACTTCTACGACTACGGCTTCCGCCACTTCTGGAACAGCCGCAAGCCGATCAACACGCCGGCCGACCTCAAGGGCCTCAAGATGCGCGTGCAGCAGGGCCGCGTCTTCGCCGACACCGTCAACGGGCTCGGGGCCAGCGCGGTACCCATGCCGTGGGGCGAGGTGATCTCCGCCGCGCAGCAGGGCGTCATCGACGGCGCCGACCTGCCGATCTACAACATCAACGCGCTCAAGGTCTACGAGGTCAGCAAGTACGTCTCGATGACGTTCCACAACTACGGGCCGACCCTGCTCGTGATGAACCTCGACGCCTGGAAAGGCCTCACGCCCGAGCAGCAGAAGCTCGTGATGGAGGTCGGTCGCGAGGCGCAGAAGAAGGTGCGCGAGCTGACCGAGAGCGTGGACAACTTCGCCAAGGCCAAGGAGATCCTCGAGGCTCGGGGCATGAAGGTGAACGCCGCCGACGTCGCGTCGTTCCGGAAGATCGCCGAGGACAAGATCTGGCCGCCGTACAAGCAGCAGTACGGCGAGCTCTGGGACAAGATCGTCGCGTCGAAGTAGGCGCGCCGCCCTCAGCCCTTCAGGCCGCTGACGCGCACGCCCTCGACGATGCGCTGGTTGGCGACCACGAACACGACCAGCAGGGGCAGGGCGCTCAGGGCGGCCCCCGCCATGATGGGGCCGTAGGACTCGGAGCTGTACGCGCTGCGCAGGAGGGCGAGCGCCACCGGGAGCGGGAACATCTCCGGCTTGTTCACGGCGATGAGCGGCCACAGGAAGTCGTTCCACGCCGAACGGAAGGCGAAGATCGCCAGCGCCGCCAGCACGGGCTGGGAGAGCGGCAGCACGATCCGCCAGAAGACCTGCCACGCGCTGGCGCCGTCGATGCGCGCCGCGTCCTCCAGCTCGCCCGGCATCGTCAGGAAGAACTGCCGCAGCAGGAACACGCCGAAGGCGAAGGTCATGGCCGCCTCCGGCACGATCAGCCCCTGATAGGTGCTCAGCCAGCCCAGACGCTGCACCAGCACGTACTGCGGCACCAGGACGACGGCGTTCGGGATCATCAGGCTGCCGACGAGCACCGTGAAGACGACGTCGCGCCCGGGAAAGCGCATGCGCGCGAGCGGATAGGCGGCCATGGCGCTGGTGACGACGACGACCGCGACCGTGCCCAGCGCGATCACCAGGCTGTTGGCGAAGGCGCGGCCGATCCGCGCGGTGCGCGAGCTGCTGAAGAGCACCTCCTGGTAATGCTCCGCCGTCACCGGCCAGGGAATCCATTCGGGCGGCAGACGCACGATGTCGGCGGTGAGCTTCAGCGACGTCACCAGCACCCAGGCGATCGGCGCCAGCCACACGACGGCCAGCAGGCTCAGCGCGAGGGTCAGGGCAAGCTCGGGAACCCGCGGGCGCCGCACCCCTCAGTACTCCGTGTGCCCGCGCAGCAGCCGGAACTGGAGGATGGAGAACACCATGATGATCGCCACCAGCACCCAGGCGATCGGCGCCAGCCACACGACGGCCAGCAGGCTCAGCGCGAGGGTCAGGGCGAGCTCGGGAACCCGCGGGCGCCGCACCCCTCAGTACTCCGTGTGCCCGCGCAGCAGCCGGAACTGGAGGATGGAGAACACCATGATGATCGCGAACAGCACCCAGGCCATGGCGGAGGCGACGCCGAACTGGAAGAAATTCTGGAAGGCCGTCTCGTAGAGGTGCTGGACCACGGTTCGCGTCGCGTCGCCGGGCCCGCCGCTCGTGAGCACGAACACCTGGCCGAAGATCTGGAACGAGCCGATGACATGGGTGACGAGGACGAACAGGAGCACGGGGCGGAGCAGCGGCAGCGTGACCGACCAGAAGATCCGCGCGCCGCCGGCGCCGTCGAGCGCCGCCGCCTCGTACAGCTCGCGCGGGATATCTTGAAGGCCGGCGAGGTAGATCACGAGGTAGTAGCCGGTCACCCACCAGACCGTGGTCGCGATGATCGCCCACATCGCGGTGGCGGGGTCGGCCAGCCAGGAGCGCGCGGGCATGCCGAGCGCGCGCAGGTAATAGGTGAAGGGGCCGACCACGGGATCGAGCAGCCAGAGCCAGGCGAGGCCGACGGTCAC
Organism: Candidatus Rokuibacteriota bacterium; assembly: GCA_003220335.1. Lineage (GTDB taxonomy): Bacteria > Methylomirabilota > Methylomirabilia > Rokubacteriales > CSP1-6 > AR12. The sequence continues at coordinate 4,983 of QHSB01000135.1, read as the reverse complement.
CACCGAGAGCGTGAACGGAAAGAAGAACACGCCGCGCAGCACCGTGCGCAGCGCGCCACGGTTCAGGGCGAGGGCCAGGCCGAGGGGGACGGCGAGGATCGGCAGGGTGCTGGCCACCGTGTAGAACGCGGTGTTCCAGAGGCTCACGCCAAAGCGCGTGTCGTCGGCCAGTCGCGCGTAGTTCGCGAGCCCGACGAACTGATAGGTGGCGCGCCCGAGCCGCGCGTTGGTGAACGAGAGCCGCAGGCCTTCCAGCAGCGGGTAGAGGCGGAAGACGGCGAACAGCAGCAGGCCGGGTACCAGGAACAGGTAGGCCGTCCCCGTCTGCCGGCGACGGCCGCTCCTCACGCTCAGTCCGGCAGGGCGCTGATCTGGCGGGCCAGGTCCTCCATCGCCGCCTTCGCCGGCTTCTGTCCCGTGTAGATGCTCTCGATCACGGGTCGCGTGAGGTTCTCGGCGGCGACCCACTTGGGCGTCGGCTGGCCGACCTGCCAGTTCGGCGCCTGGCCGAGCAGCGTCTTGAGGACCGGATCGCCGGTGACGCGCGGATCGGTGTGCGCCTTGCGGCTCGCCGAGACCTGGCCGGCCTTCAGCGTCCACTCGGCGACGTGATCGGTCATCCAGCGGATGTGCGTCCACGCTGCCTCGCGCCGGTTACGGTCGGCGCTCTTCGGCTTCGGGAACGCGTACTGGTGCGGCATCGACCACACCACCGGCTGCTTGAAGAGCCGCGGGACCGGTGCCGCCGCGAAGTCCACCTTCGCCTCGCGCAGACCCGTGAAGTTCCACGAGCCGGCGATCCACATGCCGAGGCGGCCGGCGATGAACGCGTCGCGACAGTTGGCGTTGGCGGGCGGCGCGATGCCCAGGGCTCCGCCGAGCCCGGACCAGAACTCGGCGACTTCGAGCGCCGGCGGTTCGCTGACGCCGGGGCGCTTGAGATCCGCTGCGTAGATGTTGGCGCCGTTCTGCCAGAGCAGGTTGTGGAAGCCCCAGGTGTAGCGGCCGGGATTGCTGGTGCCGATCGCGAAGCCGAACGTATCGGCCTTCGCGATCTTCTTCGCCATGGTGACCAGCTCGTCGCGGCTCGCGGGCACCTTCGGCGTGCCGTCGGCGCCGGCGAGGCCGGCGTCCTTCATGACCTTCACGTTCAGATAGAGCAGGTGCTGCGGCACGTCGAGCGGCAGCGAGTAGCGCTTGCCCTGGAACGTCCCGCCCTGCCACGTGGCGGGCAGGTACTCCTCGCCGCGAAAGCCCTTGCCGCCGGCCACCGCCTCGTCGATCGCTTCCAGCACGCCGTCGTTGGCGAAGTGCGGCACCTCGACGGTGTGGATCAACGCGAGGTCGGGGCCCTCGCCGGCCGGCACCGAGACCTGCAGCTTCGGATAGAGGTCGGCCCACGGCAGGCGCTGCTGCTCGATGCGGATGCCCGTCTCGCGCGTGAAGCGGTCGATCAGGTCGTCCATCACCTTGCCGTCGGCGCCGGTGAGACCGTTCCAGTAGGTGATGGTGGCCTTCGGTTGGGCGGCGCCGTAGCGCGGCCACGCCGCCGTCGTTGCGGTGGCCGCCGCCCAGACCAGGAACATTCGTCGGTTCATGGCGCGACTCTACGACGGTTTGAGATTCAACGCCATGAGCTCCTCGTCGTAGTAGCTGTCGCCGACCTTGAGCACGCGCGGTTTGATCGCGATGCGCGTGAAGCCGCACGACGCATAGAGCGCGCGCGCGCCCTTGTTGACCGTGGTCACGTCGAGCCAGAGCTGCTCGAGGTCGGGCCACGCGCGGGCCCGCTCGACGGCCGCGACGAAGATCTTGCGACCGAGCCCCGTGCCACGCCGCTCGGGGACCACGTACACGCCCCAGATATGAGCGATGTGACGCTGCTTCGCGCCGCGATCGCGGTGACAGCCCGCGATGCCCACGAGCGTGTCGCCCTCGAAGGCGCCGAGCGTGAAGTCGAGATCGGAATTCACGTCGATGCGGAGGCGCTCGGTCCACACGTCCAGCGAATCGACCTCTTCCGGTGTCCTGCCGAAGGCCTCGGGATGCTCGCGGAGCGAGCGGATGCGCAGCGCGCGGAACGCCGCGGCGTCGTCGGGACCGAGGGGCCGGACCAGCATGGCGGTGAGTATTGTAGACTCCGCGCATGACCCGCATCTCGATCGACCTCAGGCGCCGCCTCGGCACGGTGGACCGACGGATCTTCGGTCAGTTCATCGAGCATATCGGCCGCTGCATCTACGGCGGCGTCTACGACGAGGGCTCACCGCTCGCCGACGCGCGCGGCTTTCGGCGCGACGTGCTGGACGCGGCGCGGCCGCTGCGCATTCCCATCCTGAGATGGCCGGGCGGCAACTTCGTCAGCGGCTATCACTGGCTCGACGGCGTCGGGCCCCGGGACAGGCGTCCACGGCGCAGCGAGCTGGCGTGGTACGCGGAGGAGTCGAACCGCTTCGGTACCGACGAGTTCATCGAGTATTGCCGCGTGCTCGGCGCCGAGCCGTTCATCTGCGTCAACATGGGCTCCGGCACGATGGACGAGGCCCAGGCGTGGGTCGAGTACTGCAACGGCACCGGCAACACCTCGTGGGCGAATCTGCGCCGCCAGCACGGACACGCCGAGCCCTATCGCGTGCGCTACTGGGGACTCGGCAACGAGATGTACGGCGGCTGGCAGATCGGCAACATGAATGCGCACGACTACGTGAAGAAGGCGCGCGCGTTCGCCATGGTCATGAAGCGCACCGATCCGTCGATCCAGCTCATCGGCTGTGGCCAGAACGGCTGGAGCGAGTGGGACGAGATCACGCTGTCCGGCCTCGCCGAGCTCATCGACTTCCACTCGATCCACCTCTACACGGGCGGCCCCGACCACTACGCCACGGTGTTCCAGTCGCACCAGGCCGAGCGCGCGATCCGGATCTGCGCGGCCCTGATCGAGCGCGTGCGCTACGCGCAGCGGATCGCGCATCCCATCCACATCGCCTTCGACGAGTGGAACGTCTGGTGGCGAACGCGCAGCCACGAGGACCGCGTGGGCGGCGTGGAGGAACGCTACAACCTCTCGGACGCCCTGGCTGTCGCCACCTACCTGAACGGCTTCATCCGCCACTGCCGCACGGTGCGCATCGCCAACTTCGCCCAGCTCGTCAACGCGATCGCGCCGATCTTCACCAATCCCAGGGGGCTTTTCTTGCAGGCGATCTATCACCCGCTGCGGCTCTATGCGGAGCATGTGCAGGACGTCGCCCTTGACGTGCACGTCGCCGGCGAGACCTACGCGCTGACGCCGGACCAGGAGTCGCCGGGCGGCCGCGTGCACCACGTCGCCGACCTCGGGCCGTTCACGCTGGTCGACGCGAGCGCGACGTGCGACGAGGCCGGGCGCGCGGTGGCGGTCGCGCTGGTCAACCGCGACCGTGACCGCGATCTGCCCGTGACGCTCGACCTCGGCGGCGCCGTGATCGCCGGCGCCGTGAGCGCGTGGGAGGTGAACGGGGCCGACGTCACGGCGACCAATTCGTTCGAAACCCCGCGCGCGGTGGACGTCCGCGAGCGCAAGCTCGACGCGCGAGGCGCGCGTCTCGAGATCATGGCGCCGGCGCACTCGATCACCGTGCTGCGCTGCGACGTCTGAATCGGGGGGCGCCCCGGGTTTCCCGGGGCGCCCCGAGCGTTTGGGGGGTGTGGGGGGCCATTTCGGGGCCCCCCACCTCAACCTCCGGCGCGCACGGCGTCTTCGAGCAGCTTCAGCGCCGCGCGGGTGAAGGCCCACATGTTGCGCTCGCGGTCGGCGTCGCCCGTCTCGACGGTGATCACCCGCTCGACGGGGCCGGCGACGGCGATGCAGGCGTGGCCCGCGGCGTCGCCGTAGCGGTTGCCCGTCGGCCCGCTCGCGCCCGTCTCCGCCAGCCCCCACGTCGCGCCCATCAGCTCGCGCACCGCCTTGGCCTTGAGCTGCGCGTAGGGCTCGCTGCTCGAGCGGATGCCTTTCACGGCATCGTCGCCGACCCGTAGCAGACCCCGCCGCGCGGCCTGGGTGTAGATCACGCCGCCGCCGACAAAGTAGGCCGACGCGCCGGGGACGGCGAGCAGGGTGGCGGAGATGAGGCCGCCGGCCGAGGACTCGGCCACGGCGAGGGTCTGCTTGCGCTCCTTGAGCAACGCGGCGAGCGCGGCGGCGATGGAGAGGTCGTTCGGCATGGCCGAGAGCATAGCGCGTTCAGCGCGCCAGCGTCGGCTGGCACTCGCGGTGGATCGCCGCGCCGAACGCCGCGACGACGAGCGCCACCACGCCGGAGAGGCCGGCGAAGACCGTCCACGATGCGCCGTACGAGTCGAACGCCTGGAGCACCAGGCCGAAGGTCGGCGCGCCGGCGAGCAGGCCGATCACGATCGCCGCGAACGACACGCCGCTCAGCAGCCCGGACTGCGTGGCGCCTCCGGCCTCGGCGCTGATGATGAAGTAGATGCCGACCCAGCCGTAGGCGCCGATGCCGGCGAAGAAGGCGAGGAGCGCGGCGCCGAGCGGATCCGCCGTCGGCACCCAGGCGTAGACGAGGAAGATGACGGTGCCGAGGGCGGACGTGAGCACGAGCCACGGCGGGCGGCGACCCGACGACCAGCGATCGCTCGCGATACCGAGCCCCAGGCGCGCGACGGCGCCGCCGATCTGCGAGGCGGCGATCAGCACGCCGGCGCCGACGGGCGTGAAGCCGAGCGCCTGGACGCTGAAGATCGGCAGGTAGGCGAGCACGGCCGACTGCACCATGCCGAGCACCACCCCGGCGCCGAAGAGTACGAGCAGCGCGGGACGCCGCATCCACCACCAGTCCATGCGCGCGACGCGGCCACGCAGGGCATCCGGGTGTGGCCGGGTCAGCGCGCGCAGCGGCCGCCACGCGAAGACGACCGGCACCGTCATCCCGGCCGCGCACGCGGCGACGGCGGCGCGCCAACCCCAGTGGGCGGCGATCGCCGGCA
>QHSB01000617.1 GCA_003220335.1 Candidatus Rokuibacteriota bacterium | reverse complement strand
CTCCGTGTAGCGCTCGAAGGCGTAGGCGCCCCCGACGAGGAACTCGAGGCCGGCCTCGTCCAGCAGGCGCATCGCGCGCAGGTAGAAGTCGCGAGTGGCGGGCGGCAGCTTGTTGTCGTTCACGGGATGGTCGCTCCGATACCCGCCCCGGCGTGGACGGGCGGCGGCGCCGAGGGAGGCCCGCCGTTGGTCCGCTCCACCTGGACCTCGATGACGCGGAACGGCGGGTCGTTCGGAAAGCGCCGGCGCAGGAGCGGCAGCGCGACGTTGTATACCGGCACGCCCGAGCTGGTCCGGCCTTCCGGCGAACCCCGGTGCGCGTGACCGTGGAAGGCGGCCGTCACCGGATAACGGTTCAGCGGGTCTTCGAGCCGGCTCGAGCCGAGGAACGCCGCGATCTCGGACGGCTCGTCGGTGACGGTGGCGCGCACCGGCGAGTAGTGCATCAGCGCGATGCGGTGCGGCGTCCGCAGCCGTGCCAGCGCGCCCTCGAGCTGACACCGGCAAAGCCGACACCGCGCAGCTCGACGGAATCGCCGTCGAGCACCGCCACGCCCGCGTCGGCGAGGATCTGCTTCACCTCGGGAGCCTTTTCCGACTCGTAGTCGTGGTTGCCGAGGACGGCCACCACCGGCACCTTGACGACGGCGAGCTCGCGGACGAGGAACTTCGCTTCCTCCGGGGTGCCGGTATCGGTCAGGTCGCCACAGAGGGCGAGCACCTCCGCCCGCTCCGCGACCTGGCCGAACACCGACGCCATCGCCCCGGCGGTCATCGCCTTGGCGCAGTGAAGGTCGCCGACGGCGGCGACCCGGATGCGGTCCGCGTTCACCGGGCGACCGTCTCCCCTTCGAGTCGGGCTTTAAACGCCGCCAGACCGTCGCGCAGCGCCTGCTCGGGATCGAGCCCGGACATGAACGCCACGCCCTCGCCGATGCCGCCACCGGCCGGCCGCCACGACATCGTGATCTCGACCCGCGTGCCGCCGTCCGCCGTCGGCCGGAACCGCGCGGTACCGCTGTGCACGACCAGCGCGCCCTCGACCGTCTGCCAGGCAATCAGCCGGGGCCGCTCGCGCCGCGTGACGACAGAGTCGAACTCGATCGGCGCTCCGGCCGGGCCCGCGATCACCCAGTGCCAGCGATCCTCACCGACCGGGCGCACCTCGGCCACCATCGGCATGAAGCGCGGGAAGTCCTCGAAGCGCGACCACGCGTCGAACACGCGCTCGATCGGCGCGTCGATGGTGGTTGCCAGGCGCACCTGGCCCGGCTCGCGCCGCCAGAGACCCCACACGCCCGCCGCGAGGATGCCCGCGGCCACACCGAGGAGTGACCAGCGATGGTCCTCGAGGAAGCTGACGGGATGCCGGCGGCGCAGGGCGACCCGGCCGTTGCGCCACTGCGGACGCAGCGCCGTGGCACGGCGCGCCGCCTCCGTAAGGTCGGCCGCCCGCCGCGGCGCATCGAGGCGCGCGGTGAGGTCCGACACGAAGCGCGGCGTCTCCAGCCGGGAGGCGGCCTGCCGTGCGCCCGCCACCGCGTTGGCAGCGACACCGGCCAGGGCCGGAAACCGATCGGCCGCGTCGTTCACCGCGTACGCCACCGACTCGCTGAGCGCGCTGCGGCGCCGCTCACCGCGTTCGGGATCGAGCAGGTACATCAGGCCGGCCCCCAGGCCGGCGCCGCCGACGAGCGCGAGCGTCCCTCTCATGCGTCACCTCCGGTTTCTTGTTCCCAGCGATAGCGGTCGCGACGTTCGAGAATCTCGCCCGACGTGCGGACCTCCTCGTCGGGCGCGCGCGGCACGCCCAGTGCGCTGCCGAGCTCGTCGACGACGTTCTGGTCGGGCGTGGCCACCGTGCCCCCGACGGCCTCCTCGCCGACGTGGTCCGCCCGCTCCCAGTCGGCGTCGGGATCGCCGCCGGTGAGGCGCGGGCTCGTCTCGTGGTACACCTCGCGATGCGCCTCGGCGGCGCGCTCGCGGTCATCCCGCATCACCGTTGTTTCGCGCGCAGGCGGTCCCTGCAAATCTTCTTCCGGTACGCCCCGGCGGGCCGACCGCTCCGCGATGGCTTGCCCGTCCTTGGGATTCGGCCGCTTCTTCCTGGCGCGCGTCGCCGGCGGCCGCTTTTTCCTGGGAGTCATAGGGTTGAACGACCAGCGAACGACATGCCAGCGGCCGACCGAACTCCAGCGGTTGTAAATCGTAGAAACAGTGCGCGGGTCGTTCAAGGCATCGCGGCTGCGGCCACGAGCCAGTCTCCGGGCCAGCCCGCGACGGCCGTCTCGACCACGGCGCCTCGGCGGACCAGACGTGTGACGCAGCCCGCGACGTCCGCCGACGGCAGGCCGAAGAGCCGGGCCAGGCCCCGGGACGTGCTGAACACCGCCGTGTCGAGATACCGCGTGACGAGGCGGTCGAGCGCGGAGGCGCGCGACAGGCGCCGTCCCTCGGCGACGGCCTCGGGCAGCCAGGCCTCCAGCAGATCCCAGCGGTAGGAGAACGTCGGCTCGTACCGTTCCTCCGTCTTGACGACCCAGAGGCCCTGCTGCAGCTCGGCCATTGCGCGCTCGAACTCGCGCGTCTTGGTCGACTCGAGCATGAAGGCGTTCCCGCGCAGTTCACGCGTGTACTGCGGGTGCTCGCGGGAGAGCGCGTCCATGAGCCTCCGGGCGGTGTGCGAGAGCCGCCCCGCGTCGTACTCGACTGGATAGTCGCGCGCCCGCTGCCGTCCGCGGCCGAGCGCGTAGAACGCCGGAAACACGTCGAGGGCCACCAGCATCGGCCGTGCCTTGAGGATCTTGCCGTAATAGACGTGGCGCGCCGCGGGCAGGTCGTCCTTGAGCTGCCACGTCAGCCCGACGCCGTCGTCGTGATGCGAGTGACGCGGCCAGCGCGGCCGCGCGCGCCCGACGACCGCCTCCCACAGGCACGGCACGCCCTCAGGGAAGCAGTAGAACGTCGAGCAGAAGCCGACGTCCTGCACGAAGGCCAGCGCCGTCTTCGTGTTCCGGACGCGCAGACCGGGCGCGCGGCGGAAGCGCCGGTCACGGCGCGCCTGCAGATCGCGGCCCGGCGGCGGCGGAATGCTAGGATCGCGGCGTGGCACGCTGGTTCTGCTACCTCCTGGAGTGCGCCGACGGCACGCTCTACACGGGCATCACTCCCGCGCTCGAGCGCCGGGTCACCCGGCACAACGACGGATCGGCGTCGAAGTATACGCGGGCGCGCCGACCGGTGCGCCTGGTGTGGTCGGAGCCGTGGCCCGATCGCGCCACCGCGTCACGACGCGAGTCGGAGCTGAAGCGATGGCCGCGCGCCGCGAAGCTCGCCCTGCTCGACCGCTAGGAGCTCGTGCGCCCCGAACGCTGGGGGGTTTGGGGGGCCATTTCGGGGCCCCCCATGTGGTGTCCTGCAACCCAGGCGCGGGCGCCGGCGTCGAGGTCCGCGAGCTCGGCGGCGTCGAGCCCCGCGGGATCGAAACGATAGCGGTAGTGCAGCGTCAGGAGCGCGGGCAGCGGCGCCGTCGTGACCACGG
>QHSB01000616.1 GCA_003220335.1 Candidatus Rokuibacteriota bacterium | reverse complement strand
GGACGTGCAGATCCGCGCGGTGCCGCCGCCGGAGATGGTGGCCAACCTCCGCGCCGGCAACCTCGACGGCTACCTCGCGCCCGACCCGTTCAACCAGCGCGCGGTGTTCGAGGAGGTCGGCTTCATCCACCTCCTGTCGAAGGACATCTGGCCGGGCCACCCGTGCTGCGCGTTCGCGGCCAAGCGCGAGTTCGCCTCGAGCGCGCCCAACACCTTCCGCGCGCTGCTGAGCGCGATCGTGGATGCCACCCAGTACGCGCGCGACCGCAGCCACCGCAAGGAGATCGCCGCCGCCATCGCGCCGAAAAACTTCCTGAACCAGCCGGTGGAGGTGCTCGAGCAGGTGCTGACCGGCGTCTTCCCCGACGGGCTCGGCGTCACGAGGACGGTGCCCGACCGCATCGACTTCGACCCGTTCCCGTACCACTCGATGGCGGTGTGGATCCTCACCCAGATGAAGCGCTGGGGCTATCTCAAGACCGACGTGAACTACAAGAAGGTGGCCGAGGAGGTATTCCTGGCCGACGCCTGTCGCGACACCCTGAAGACGCTGGGCTACAAGACGCCGGAGGCCACGTCGATGAAGCACACCTTCGCGCTGGGCCGAACGAGGGTCTTCGATCCCGACAAGCCGGACGACTACCTCAAGTCGTTTCCCATCCGGAAGGTCTGATGCGCCGCGACCGCCTGCGCGCGGCCATCTGTTCGCTGCTCATCGGCGCGGTGCTGCTCGGGCTCTGGCAGGCCGCGGTGGCGGGCAAGCCGGCGGGCAAGGGCATCCCCGGGCCCGTCGCGGTGGCGACGACGGCGGCGCACATGCTCGCGCACCCGTTCTACGACAACGGCCCCAACGACAAGGGCATCGGGCTGCAGCTCGCGGCGAGCCTGGGCCGCATGGCCATCGGCTACACCATCGCCTCGGTCGTCGCCATCTCGCTCGGCGTGGCGCTGGGGCTCTCGCCCGTGCTCTACCGCGCCGTGAATCCGTACGTGCAGGTCCTCAAGCCGATCTCGCCGCTGGCGTGGATGCCGCTCTTCCTCTACACGATCTCGCGGCCATCCTGCAGCTCTCGTGGCCGCGCCGGCTCCTCACGGTCATCCTGCCGGCAGCCGCGCCGGCGATCCTGGCCGGCCTGCGCATCTCGGTGGGCAGCGCGTGGGTGGCCATCGTCGCCGCCGAGATGCTCATCGGAGGCACCGGCATCGGCTACTTCGTGTGGAATGAGTGGAACAACCTGGCGCTCACGAGCGTGATCTTCGCGATCCTGGCCATCGGCGTCATCGGCGTGCTGCTCGACGCCGTCCTGGGCCGGCTCTCGCGCCGATTGGCGTACCAGGAATGACGACGCGGATTCTCGGCGCGACCGTCGGGCGCGCAGGCGCCCCGACGGAACAATCAATGACCACGCGCGTCCCATGACCGCGGCATATCTGCTCGTCGATCACGTGAGCAAGACGTTCCCGCCGGCGGAGGGGCGCGGCGCCGGCCTCGACGTGTTCGACGACGTGACGCTCGAGATCGCGCGCGGCGAGTTCGTCACGATGATCGGCCACTCGGGGTGCGGCAAGTCGACGTTGCTCAACATCATCGCGGGCCTCGAGCGCCCCACCCGCGGCGGCGTCGCGCTCGAAGGCCGCGAGATCACGCGTCCGGGCAGGGACCGGATGGTCGTGTTCCAGAACTTCTCGCTCATGCCGTGGATGACCGCCTTCGACAACATCCGCCTCGCCGTGCGCGCCGCGCATCCGGAGTGGTCGCGCGCGGAGGTGGCTGCCCACGTCCAGCACTGGGTCGACATGGTGGGCCTCGGCGGCGCGGAGGACAAGCGGCCGGCCGCCCTCTCGGGCGGCATGCGGCAGCGCGTGGGGCTCGCCCGCGCCTTCTCGACGGAGCCGAAGGTGCTGCTGCTCGACGAGCCCTTCGCGCAGATCGACGCGCTCACCCGCGGCGTGATCCAGGACGAGCTGGTGCGGATGTGGTCGGCGAGCCGTAACACAGTCTTCATGGTGACCCACGACGTGGACGAGGCAATCTTGCTCTCGGACCGGATCGCGCTCATGACGCGCGGCCCGCGGGCGACGCTGGCCGAGGACGTGGAGGTGAAGCTGGCGCGGCCGCGGCGGCGCGCCGAGCTGATCGACGACCCGGAGTTTCTCAGGCTGCGCACGCACATCATGCGCTTCCTCGTGGAAGGCGCGCTCACTCTCACATAACGGCGTCGAGGAGGACGGCCATGGACCGGACGGCGGCACTGGAGCAGATTCGCGCGGCGCGCGTGGCGCGCGGCGTGAGCTATGACGATCTCGGCAAGGCGATCGGCACCAAGGACCCGACGTACCTCGCGGCCGCGCTGCACGGCCAGCACCGGCTCTCCGCCGACGAGGCGAAGAGGCTGGCGGCCGCCGTCGGCGTGCCCGTCGAGACCGCGATGGTCACCACGGCGATGCCCTTGCGCACCGAATTCCCGCTCACGACCGATCCGTTCAAGTATCGGCTCATGGAGCTGGTCGGCGTGTACGGCGACGCGCTGCGCGAGCGCTGTAACGAACTGTTCGGCGACGGCATCTTATCTGCGATCGACTGCGTCGTGACGCTCGAGAAGAAGGGCGAGCGCGGGGTGCTGACGATCGACGCGAAGTTTCTCCACTACAAGGAGTTCTAAGGAGGCGGCATGGCAGGCGATGGGGACGGCAGCCGTAACGGAACGGGAATGGGATTGCTCGCACGAGCGGTGGCCGACGCCGTCCCCGGCATCGTGGAGCACTTGTGTGCGGCCAACAATCCGCGCGTCCACCGCGAGGCACTGGCGCTGCTCGAGCGCCCGCTCCTCGCGCACGTGCTGGCGCTGACGGGCGGCAACCAGTTGCGGGCCGCCCGCATCCTCGGCCTGAACCGCAACACGCTCCGCAAGCGCTGCCGCGAGCTCTCGCTGCCGGCCACCCGCGTGGTCCGGCGGCCGCGAGTCAGCGCGAGCGCCTCGCCGGGCGGGTAGTCGAGGAGCGCCCCGGGCTTCCCGAGGCGCTCCGAGCGCTGGGGGGCATGGGGAGCCATTTCGGGGCCCCCGTAGGGCTCGCGCGGTTTAGAGGAGCGGCACGGCTTCGCCGGGACGCTCCGAAGGCTGGGGGGTATGGGGGGCCATTTCGGGGCCCCCGTAGGGCTCGCGCGATTTAGAGGAGCGGCACGGCTTCGCCGGGACGCTCCGAAGGCTGGGGGGTATGGGGGGCCATTTCGGGGCCCCCCATCTCCTACGTCTACCGTCCGGACTCGGCCGCGAACGCCTCGATCTGGTCGGTCAGCCCGAACACGCGCACGACGTCGCCCGCGCGCAGCATCGTGTCGGGCGGCGGATTGAGCACGAGCCCGTCGGCGCGCCGGATCGCGACCACGGTGACGCCGAAGCGCTCGCGGATCCGCGCGTCGCGAAGCGAGCGGTCGGTGACGCCGCCGGCGCCGAGCGCCAGCTCGCGCACCTCCGGTAGCGCGACGGTGGCGGCGGCGCCGGCGTCGGCGTCGGCGCGCTCCATCGCGCTGCGATACCGCTCGAGGTAGGCGATCGTGCGGTCCTTGGGTAGTCCGAGGGCGGCCAGCGCGTGGCGAATCAGAGTGGCCGAGGCCTCCAGCTCGGGCTGGATGATCTCGGTGGCGCCCTTGGCGCGTAGCGCCTCCGCCTCGGCGCGACCGTGGGCGCGCGCGAGCAGCGGCACGTCGGGTCGGAGCGCGCGGACGGCGGCCACCGCCAGGCGCGCGCGCTCGATCTCCGGCAGGGCCACGATGACGAGCGGCGCCCGCGCCACGCCCGCCCGCGCCAGCAGCGCTCGATGCGCGGCGTCGCCGAAGACGCACGGGACGCCTCGCGCGCGTAGCTGCGCGCAGATGTCGGGATCCCGCTCGATGACGGTGTAGGGCACCTCGAACGTCTCGAGGGCCTCGCCGATCTCGCTGCCCACGCGGCCGAATCCACACAGGACGACGCCGCCGCTTCTCGTGGCCTCGGCGACCGACGGTCCGCGTGCCCGGAAGTGCCACAGGGCGTCGAGCCAGCCCGGGACGTGGCGCACGAGGAGCGCGTTGAACAGGATGGAGAAGAGCGAGGCCGCCAGCGTGGCGTTGTAGACGTCGTCGCCG
>QHSB01000134.1 GCA_003220335.1 Candidatus Rokuibacteriota bacterium | reverse complement strand
TGAGTCCCCACGACGCCGTCGGCGGCTGCACGCCGAGCCCGAGGAACGACAGCGCCGCCTCCAGCAAGATCGCGTTGGCCATGAAGAGCGTGGCGTAGACGATCAGCCCCGGGATGATGTTCGGTAGGATGTGACGGCGCAAGAGCGCCCGGCCGGGCGCGCCCAGGGCGCGGGCCGCGCCGACGTACTCGGCCTCGCGCAGTGTCAGCACCGAGCCGCGCACGATGCGCGTGACGGCGGGCACGCCCCAGATGCCGACGGCGATCGTCGTATTGAGCACGCCGGGGCCGAGCATGGCCACGATCGCCAGCGCCAGCAGCAGATACGGAAACGCGAGGAGGATCTCGACGCCGCGCATGAGCACGGCGTCGAGCCAGCCGCCCGTGAAGCCGGCGAGCGTGCCCAGCAGCAGGCCGCCGACGAGCGCGATCAACATCGAGAGCACGCTCACCAGCAGCGCCACGCGCGAGCCGTAGATCACGCGGGAGAAAATGTCGCGCCCGAACTCGTCGGCGCCGAGCAGGTATTTGCCGCCCGGCCTCGCGCGTTTTTCGATCAGGGTCTGCCGGGTCGGATCGAGCGGCGCCAGCCACGGCGCCAGCGCGGCGCTCAGCGCGAGCACGACGACGAGCGCCAGGCCGAGCAGCGCCAGCCGGTTTCGGCAGAAGCGGCTCCACGCGGTCATTGGATTTGCCGTCGGGGCGCCTGCGCAGGGCTGATCCACTCAGGCTCGCCTCGGGCGCGACGCCCTGCGGCTTCGCACGTCGGCCCGACGGTCGGGCAAAGAACGCGCGCGGTCATCCTTGGCGTCCCACGCGCGGATCGAGCAGGCCGTAGGAGAGATCGACCAGGAGGTTGATGACGACGAAGGCCAGCGCGAAGACGAGGACGGCCCCCTGCAGCAGGACGTAGTCGCGCGCGAAGATGGCCTTCACCATCAGACGGCCGAGCCCGGGCCACGCGAAGACCGTCTCCGTCAGCACGGCGCCGCCCATGAGCTGGCCGGACTGCAGCCCGAGCAGCGTGAGGATCGGGATGAAGGCGTTGCGCAGGGCGTGCTTGCCGAGCACCCACGGCTCGCCCACACCCTTGGCCCGCGCCGTTCGCACGTAGTCCTCGCCCAGCACGTCGAGCACCGCGGAGCGCGTCATGCGCGAGACCATCGCCACCGACGGCAGCGCCAGCGTCACCGCGGGCAGCACGAGATGGCTGAGGGAGCCGGCGCCGCCCACGGGCAGCCAGTTGAGCCAGAGGGAGAAGACCACGATCAGCACGAGCCCGGTCCAGAAGATCGGCATCGAGAGCCCGAACAGCGAGGCCAGGCGCGCGATCGCGTCGAAGACCGAGTTGGGCCAGACGGCCGAGACGATCCCCGCGACGATCCCGACGCCGGCGGCGATCAGGAGCGCGGCGATGGTCAGCTGCAGCGTGGCCGGCCACGCATCGGCCAGCTCCCGCGCGACCGGACGATTCTGCTGGATGGAGCGGCCGAGGTCGCCGCGCGCGAGGCGCGTGACGTAGTCGAGGTAGCGGACGGCGAACGGCTTGTCGAGGCCCAGGTGCTCGCGCAGCGCGGCGACGGCGTCCTTGGTGGCGTGCTCGCCCAGCATCAGCGTCACCGCGTCACCCGGCAGCAGATCGATCGTCAACATGACGACGAACACCACGCCGAGCAGGACGGGCACCGCGAGCAGCAGGCGGCGGACGACGAACGTCAGCATTCGCCGGAATAGAGGAGCGCCACGGGTTTCCCGGGGCGCTCCGAACGCTGGGGGGTATGGGGGGCCATGTCGGGGCCCCCCATATTAACGATCGACCCAGGTCTTCCAGAGCGCCAGGTTGTACTCGACGGGGTGGACCTGGAAGCCCTTCACCCCGGCCCGCGTGGCGACGATCTCCTTCGTCGTGTAGACCGGGATCCACACCATCTCCTTGGCGACGATGTCCTGCACCTCGGCGTAGAGCTTCTCGCGCTCGGTCTGGTTCAGGCTGCGGCGCGCCTGCTCGACGAGCGTATCGACCCGCGCGTTGGCGTAGCGCGACGTATTCCAGCCCGTCGGCGGCACCTGCTTGCTGTGGAACAGCGCGTAGAGCGAGTAGTCCGCGTCGGCGTTGGAGGTCACCCAGCCCAGCGTAAACATGTGGTGATTGAGCGGGTTGGCGCGCACCTGCTGGAATACCGCCGCCCACTCGAGCACCTGCACGCGGGCCTCGACGCCGACCTCCTTGAACATCGCCTGGATCGCCTCGGTGATCTCGCCGTCCTTCGGATAGCGTCCGCGCGCGGTGAGCCACGAGAGCGAGAGCCGCTGCCCGCCCTTCTGCATGATCCCGTCCGGACCCGGCGCGAAGCCGGCCGGCGCGAGCAGCGCCTTGGCCTTCGCGCGATCGAACGGATAGAGGCGATCGAGCTGCATGTCCTTGTAGCCGAACACGCCGGGGGCGAGCACGCCGAGCGCCGGCCCCGCCGAGCCCTCCATGATGTTGTCGAGGATGGCCTTGCGATCGACGGCGTGCAGCAGCGCCTGCCGCACGCGCACGTCATCGAGCGGCGGCATGCCCGCGTGGAGGCCCGCGAAGACCACCCGGATGCCCGTCGTCTCGTGCACCGTGAACTTCGGATCACGGCGCAGGGCGGGCAGCTGGGCGGGCGAGGGGAACAGCACCATGTCGGCGTCGCCGGTCTGGAGCGCGATCATCCGCGCGCCCTCCTCGGGCACGACCTTGAAGATCACGCGATCCACGAGCGCCTTGTCGCCCCAGTAATCGGGATTGCGCTCGATGATGACGTGCGTGTTGGTCTTCCACTCGACGAACCTGAACGGCCCCGTCCCCACCGGCGCGCGGCTGAAGTCGGGCCCCATCTTCGACACGGCCGTCGGCGACACGATGCCCATGCAGTACATGGCGAGCGTGCGGAGGATCGGCCCGTACGGCTCCTTGGTCACCACGTCGACGGTGAGGTTGTCCACGACCTCGGCGCCACTCAGCGAGCCCGCGAGGCTCGCCCAGCGCGCCGGCGGCTTGCCGTTCAGCGCGCGGTCGAAGGTGAACTTCACGGCCTCGGCGTTGAACGGCGTGCCGTCGTGGAACTTCACGCCGGGGCGCAGCTTGAAGCGGACCTTCGTCGGCGACATGACTTCGTACGACGCCGCGAGCGCCGGCTTGACCTGCATCTTGTCGTCCAGCGTCAGCAGCCCCTCGAGCATGTTGAAGTAGACCCACGCGCCGGGCGCGGTGGTCTCGAGGTTCGGATCGAGCGAGACGGGATCCGTCGGCCGCACGATCGTCAGCGTACCGCCGCGCTTCTGGGCGTCGGCCGAGGGAACGAGCGTCGCGGCGAGGCCGAGCACCAGCAGCCCGATCAGCAGCCGGGAGGGAAACGCACGCATGAGGTTATCTCCTGTCTTCGAGCAGATCGTCGGTGACGGACAAGGCCGAGTCCAGCGCGTGCACGACGCGATTGCACTCGCGGACGAGCGCCACCCGCGCGAACTTGAAGGCGTCGCCGCCGGGATCGAGCGTGGCCAGCTCCCGCGCCCGCTGCAGACCGGCCAGCGGTGCGAGGGGCAGTGCGAGGTCGTGGGCGAAGCGGTCGCCGCTCGTGTAGGTCAGCGGCACCAGGATGCGTGACAGGCGCAGCAATCCGCGGTTGACGCCCTCGACCCGCGCCGGCTCGACCCGGTCGAGCGCGGCCGCGACGCGCTCGAGCCGCTCGGCCAGCGCCCGCGCCGTGTCGAGGGCCGGCGTCAGATCGAACCGCGCGCCCGCCGCCGCCTGGAGCGCCTCGAGCTCGGTCAGCACGCTGCGCGCCGCACGGCGGTGATCGAGCGGCAGCACCGGCGCGTTCAGCCAGCGCAGCGCCGTCGCGAGGTAGACCTTCGTGTCGAGCGCCAGCACGTCGGCGTCGATCTTGTCGACCGTGTCGTCCTTCGTGTGCCACCACCACGGAAAGCCCGCGCTGCCCACCAGCCGCTCCATCGCGCGCGAGAGCTCCGTGTCCTGCTTGGGCAGGCCGGAGAGCGACATGAAGGCCGACGGCACGCCGGCGCCCCAGAACGACTGGTCACCGGCGCGCGAGAAGCGGCGCGCGCGCCCGCGCTGGCCGGTGACGTCGGCGACGGCCGCCTCGGCCAGGCTCTGCGCGTCCTCCGTCGCGTGCAGGACGGAATAGTCGGTCGCGCCGCGCGCGCCCGTGCTGTCCACGTTGAGGTGCAGCACGCAGCGCGCGTGCAGCTCGCGCCACGCGTGGTCCGCGTACCACGCCGAGCCCGCGTAGCGGCCGTGGGAGTGCCCCGACCAGAACGCGAAGCGGATCCCGCGGGCAAGCGCGTCGCGCCGCGTGGCGAGCAGGCGCGCGATCTCGAGCATGGTGGCGTTCGCGGCGCCGTTGTCCATCGCGCCGTGATGCCAGGCGTCGACGTGGCCGGAGAACAGCACGAACCGGTCCTCGCCGCGGCCGGCCAGCGCGCCGACGAGGTGGGGGATCGGCGTCCAGCCCGTCCGCACGCGCGTGGTCAGCGTCACCCGCAGGGGACCGCGCGTGAGACGCTCGCGCAGCCGTTCGCCGTCGGCGCCGAGGACCGAGAGGCACGGCGTGGCCGGGATGCGCCACGCCGTCTCCGGCGTCGGCGCGCCCCAGATCGTCGTCACGATCATGTTGTGCAGGTGATCCAGCGCCACGAAGATCTGCGCGAGCGTGCCCGCCTGCTGCGCCGCCCAGGCCTTGCCGGGCGTCGCCAGCCCGCGAACGAGCGCGATCTTGCCGGCGGCCCGCGCGAGCTCGGCCGGAGTGCCGTCGCCGACGTCGACGACCTCGGCCTGCAAGCCGTCGACCGACGGAGAAAACGAATGGGTCAGCCCCTCGATGATGGTGCCGTCGTCCAGGCGAACCCGTCCCTCGAGGGGCAAGCTGATGTAGGCCTCGATCTGGCGGCGCTCGACCTCGAGCCCGTAGGATTTCAGCGAGCGCTCGATGTAGTCGAAGGCCTGCGCCTCGCCCGCGCTGCCGGACTCGCGCTCCCAGGCGCCGATGGTGCGGACGTGCTCCATCAGCGTGGGCGCCGACACCTCGGCGGCGAGCTTGGCCTCCAGTGGATCGCGATACTCCCAGGGCGCCGTCACGCGGTCACCTCGTGCAAGAGATGCCGCGCATGATGCGGCGATCTCCAGAGGGTGTCAACGGCAGGGAGAACCTGCCTGTTCGCTCAGCACGCCGTGCCGGAGTGCCCGCCAGAACCCCGGCCGGATGCCCCGTTGCTCAGGCAACTTCGCGCCAGTAAAGGATTCCGACATTCGGCACGCACTTTGCCATTCCAAGTGTCGCGATGACGGACTACACGCGCGATACGCCAGCACTCGGCCGAACGTATTGCCCAGGTTGCGAGCCCGAGACCGATCCGACGCTGGAGATCCTCGACGTGCGCTGGTGCGATGCCCATGCGCTGCAGCACGGCGGGGCCGACGACAGCCTCGTGAGCGCCACCGCCTATCTGCTGGGCAGCGTCGAGGCCGGAGGAGACGACAACCGGCGCTGGTGCGAGATCCTTCACCGGCGCAGGCTCGAGCCGCACGCGCCGGCCAGCCGAGGATAGCCGACCGAAGTCGCCCTCGGCTCGCGCGTCAGCGATGGCGCACGAGCTCGTCGACGTTGTCCCAGGTCATCACGCGGCGCCCCGCCTCCAGATCGGCGATCATCGCGATGAGCCGCTCGGTCAGGGGCATGGCGAGGCCGAGCCGCGTGGCCTTCGTCACGGTGGCGCCCAGCAGTGCGCCGACCTCGGTCTTGCGCCGGCGCACGGCGAGGTCGCGCCAGATCCCGGTCTTGGTCTTGGTGTGGGCGCGATAGTGGCTGGCGATGACGGTCATCGCGCGCTCGCGCGCCGCGACGTCGCCGCGCGCCGCCGCGCGGTAATCGGCGGGGTCGTACTCGTCGAACGGCTCCAGTCGGATCCCGGCCGCCTCGGCGACGGCCACGCTCTCCATCACCAGCGCGATCAGCATCCCCTGGACTTCGGGGGAGCGCTCGACGACCTCGTACACGTGCGCGTCCACCACGGCCGTGGCCACCAGCAGCGCGCCGTACACGTGCTTGGCCCAGGTGTAGCCCAGGATGTTGTCGCTCACGCGCGTGGGCGCCACGACCTCGAGCAGCTTGGCCAGGGCGTCGACGCGCGCGCTCCGGCGCCCGTCCAGCTCACCCAGCACGAGGGCGCCCTCACCGCCGTGCAGGATGCGGCCGGGCGCCGTCCAGTCGGCCGCCCAGTTGACGAGGCAGCCAACGGTGCGGCGCTCACCCACCGCGGCCGCGATCAGCTCCTCGTTCAGGCCGTTCTGCATCGACACGATCGCGCCCGGCTCCGCCAGGCGCGGCACGAGCACCTGCAGCGCAGCCGGCGTGTCCTGTGACTTGACGGCCAGCAGCACCAGGTCGAGGCCCGGCCCGAGCGTGTCGGGCGTGATGGCGCGCACGCGCACGCTGTAGGCGCCGTCGCGCCCCTCGATGGTGAGACCGCCCGTGTTGATGGCCGCGACGTGATCTTCGGCTTTGTCCACCAGCAGCACGTCGTGACCGGCGCGGGCGAGCGCCGCGCCCGTGATGCCACCGATCGCGCCGGCGCCGAACACGGTGATCGTCACACGCGTCGCCGAGGTTCAGCCCAGGAAGCGAACCAGGGCGTCCACGAACGCTTCGGGCTGCTCGTACGGCAGCATGTGCCCGGCGCCTTCGATCGTCTGCACGCGCGCGGCCGGGATCAGTGCCTTCCACGCTGCCGCGTAGGCGGGCGCGATCAGCCGATCGGCGGCGCCCCAGAGCACGAGCGTCTCGGCGGTCAGGCGATACAGCCGCTTGGACAGCCGGCGGTTCGGGATCGGGAAGAGGATCTTGCCCGCCATGGCCAGCCGGCGCTGCGTCACGATGTAGAAGTCCTTCAGCGCCTCGATGTCCGCCAGGTCGGCGCCGCCCGTGAGCAGCGCCGCTCCCCGGGCCGGATCGACGAAGAGCACCTCGGCGATCTCCTGGGGGAGCATCGCGAAGATATCGGGGATCGGATGGTCGTCCAGCCACACGCCCGCGGCCGCCACCAGCGCCAGCCGGTCGAGATCGCGCGGCGCCAGGCACGCCATCTCGGCGGCGATCATGCCGCCCATCGAGTGGCCGATCAGGTGTGGCCGGCGCAGCGCGAGCGCGTCGACGAGGTCCCAGCCGTGCAGCGCGAAGTCGAGCATGTCCTCGAGGAGCTCTTCGCCGGTGGACTCGCCGTAGCCGGGCCACTCGGGGGCGAACACGTGGTAGCGCTGCGCGAGCCGGTCGAGGAACGGGTTGTCGGCGAGCAGGCCGGCCGCGCCGTGGAAGAAGACGACCGGGGCGCCACTGCCGCCCTCGAGCACGCGGCCGCGCGTTCCCTTTTTCGTCTCCAGCGTCTGCCACTTCATCGCGGCCACTCCGCGCGCGCCTTCGGAGCGCCCGGCCGCTGCTCCTCGGGGCGGATCCGGTCGTCCATGGGGTGCACCCACCAGCGCTCGTCGTGCTTCCAGTCGGGCCAGAGGTTGCGCAGGTGCGGCATGACCTTTTCGGCGAAGAGCTTGGACGAATGGCGGGTCTTCCAGTCCGGCATGTTGCCGTTGTGCAACAGGCAGAAGAGGTGGCCGATGCGCAGTCCCTTGATGCATTCCTCGAGCTGCTGCCGCACCGTCTCGGGGCTGCCCGCGATGATGAAGCGCTCGTCCACGAGCTGCTTCCAGGTGAGGTTCTCGAGGATCTTCTGGCGCGCCCGCGTCAGCTGCGACAGCGCGCCGTACTTCACGGTGGCCATCGTGCGATAGCCCGGCGGGTCGGCGAAGGGCGGGAAGACGTGCAGGCAGCGGTTGAAGAAGTACAGGCAGTGCTCGGCGTAGAGCTGCTCGGCCTCCGCGTCGGTGTCCGCGACACAGATGATCTGGGCGAAGGCCGCCCGGTAGGGTGAGTCGTCCTTGCCGCGCTTGGCCACCCGCTCCCAGTAGCCGTCGAGCAGCGACTTGCCGCGCAGGTAGCCGTAGAACGAGAGGTAGGAGTAGTTGTAGTCGTGGTCGAGGCAGAAGTCCCACGTCTCGATGGAGCCCCCGCCGGGAATGTAGATCGGCGGGTGCGGCTTCTGGATCGGCTTGGGCCAGCAGTTCACCCAGCGCAGCTGGTTGTACTTGCCGTCGAAGGCGAAGGGCTCGTCGCTGGCCCAGGCCTTCATGATCATCTCGTGCGCCTCGCGATACTTGTCGCGCGTGAGCGCCGGGATCTGGCCGTAGCAGAAATTCGTGTCCATCGAGGTGCCGACCGGGAAGCCGGCGACCAGCCGGCCGCCCGACATGACGTCGAGCATCGCGAATTCCTCGGCGACCCGGATCGGCGGGTTGTAGCCCGCGATGGAGTTGCCGATGACGCAGAGGGCGGCCCGTGAGGTCCGGCGGGCGAGCGTGGCGGCGATGAGGTTCGGGGAGGGCATCAGCCCGTACCCGTTCTGGTGGTGCTCGTTGCAGCCGATGCCGTCGAAGCCGAGCGTCTCGGCGTACTCGAGCTGGTCGAGATACGTGTGGTAGACGTGATGCCCCTTGCGGGGGTCGTAGAGGGTGTTCGGGATGTCCACCCACACGGAGCGATGCGTCTCCCGGAAGTCGTCCGGCAGGTACGGCCACGGCATGAGATTGAACCAGGTGAACTTCATCGCCGCCGCCCGTTTACGGCAGCACGCCGACGGTGCACCCGCGCGTCACCATGCGGCGCTGCGTCGGCGGGACGCCCATCAGCTCGCCGCGGTGCGTGCCGGTCGCCGTCCAGCGGGTGACGACGAAGTCGCCGTCGGCCAGCATCTGGTCGACCTCGAAATGGAGATCCGGGAAGCCCGTGAGGTAGACGGCCATGAACTGGCGGCCCGCGTCGCGACCCACCATCGCGGCCGGGATCGTGTCGCTCTCGAAGACGTGCTTCTCGTCGAGCAGCTTGGCGTGCCGCTCCAGGTCGTGCTTGTTCCACGCATCGAAGACATCACGTGCGGTCTTGAGATTGTCCTGGGTGGCCATGGTTCGCCCTCCGGGCTGTCGCACCGGTTTCGAACGACGAGTGCGTCTGCGCCGCGTCCTCCTCTGGCTTGCCGCTCTCGCGGCGTGCCGCGACGGTAGATCAGCGAGGATGCGCCGTCAATGGGCCCCGGGCCGCCGACGCGGCGACCGGGGCCGGTCGTCGAATTTTCATGGCCGTGACGGGCTCTTCGAGAATAATGGTCCCAGGCGTCAGTGAACTCTTGCCCATGGGAGGGGCTCGATGACCAAAGGGGAACGCAGGCTGCGGACGAGGAAGCGGAAGGCGGATATGGGCGTCGCGAAGGCCAAACGCATGGTCCAGTCGCTGACCAAGAAGCTCCGGAGCGCGACCAAGACGCTGACGAAGCGCCAGGCCACGCGCAAAAAGATCGGGTAGCGGCAGGATCGCGTCAGCCGTCGCGCAGGTAGATCCGCGCGACGTGGTGGTCGACGACTTCGCCGCCGGCGCTCACGGCGAAGTTGGACGTGATGAGTCCCTGGGCGCCGGCGAAGAGCCCGTCGCCGCCGGTCACGGTCCACATGACGGCGCCGAGCGTCCGGCCGGCGACTGGGCTCGGCGCCACCGTACCGCGGCCTACGGTGACGAACGAGACGGAGCCGGCGCGTCCGTACGTGATCGTGCCGTCCTCCACGAACGTCCCGTCCTCGAAGCGCTCCACGCGCGACTCTAATACGGCGCGCTCGCCGGCGATCTCCTCGACCCGAGTCCGGACGCCATCGGCGCCGAGCACCGTGGTCAAGGTCTGGCTCGGCGCCGCCGACGTGGCCCGGCGCTTCGTCGGGCTGCCCGCCACCGGCCCCGCGCGGCCGCGGAACTCGAGGGCGAAGACGATCTCGCGCATCAGAAGACGATGAGGCCGCGCGCCAGCTCGCCGGCGGCCAGCGCCCGGAACGCCTCGTTGGCCTCGTCCAGGCCGTAGCGGCGCGTGATCAGCTCATCGATCTTGAGCCGGCCGCCGCGGTACAGCTCGACCAGCCGCGGCAGGTCCTCGCGGGTGCGCGCGCTGCCGTAGCTCGAGCCGCGGATCACGCGCTCGCCGGTCACGAGCGGCCGTACGTCCAGGGGCACCGTCGCCCCCGTGGCCGGCACGCCGATCACGACGCACGTGCCGCCCGGCGCCAGCGCCTCGGCTGCCTGTGCGACGGCGCGCGCGTCACCCACGGCCACGAAGGTGAAGTCGGCGCCGCGCCGCGTGATGCGCCGGATCTCCGCGACGGGATCCTCCTTCGAGGCGTCGATGGCGTGCGTGGCACCGAGCTGGCGCGCCGACTCGAGCTTGCCGCCCACCACGTCGACGGCGATGATCGGCTGGGCCGCCACCATCGCGCCGCCCTGCACGGCGTTCAGGCCCACGCCGCCCACCCCGAAGACGGCCATGCTCGCGCCCGGCGGCACGGCGGCGGTGTTGATCACGGCGCCCACACCCGTCATCACCGAGCAGCCGATGAGCGCCGCACGGTCGAGGGGCATGTTCTTGTCGATGGCAATCGCCGACGATTCGGCGACGACGGTCACCGACGCGTACGTCGCCACGTGGCCGTACTGGTAGACCGGCCGGCCGCCGAGCGACATGCGCGAGGTGCCCTCGGGGAGCACGCCCTGGCCCGGGCGCCGCTGCTCGCAGAGATTCGGCCGGCCGATGACGCAGTAATGGCAGCGCCCGCACGTCGGCGCCCACGACAGGATCACGTGGTCGCCGGCCCTCAGCGTCTGCACGCCCGGGCCCACGGCCTCGACCACGCCCGCGCCCTCGTCGCCGAGCACGATCGGCACCGGCACGCCCGTCCACGAGCCGTCGGCGGCGTGCAGGCAGGAGTGGCAGACGCCGCTGGCGGCCATGCGCACGCGGACCTCGCCCGCGCGCGGCGCCTCCAGCTCGACGTCCTCGACCTTCAGCGGCGTGCGCTGCTCGAACAGCACCGAGGCTCGCATAGCGGTCCTCCTAAATGGGGGCCCCGACATGGCCCCCAAGCCCCCAAACGCTCGGAGCGCCACGGCGGAGCCGTGGCGCTCCTCGATTAGTAACGAACGCGCGGGTCAAGGTAGACGTACAGCAGATCCACGGCGAGGTTCACGGACATGAACATGACGGCCACGAACAGGATCGTGCTCTGGGTCAGCGGATAATCGCGCTGGTAGATCGACCACAGCACCAGACGTCCGACGCCCGGCAGCGTGAATACCTCC
Source organism: Candidatus Rokuibacteriota bacterium (assembly GCA_003220335.1). Classification (GTDB taxonomy): domain Bacteria; phylum Methylomirabilota; class Methylomirabilia; order Rokubacteriales; family CSP1-6; genus AR12. Next base: position 13,105 of record QHSB01000134.1, on the reverse strand, counting down.
TCGACGACGACGGTGCCGCCGAGCAGGATGCCGATCTGCAGCCCGACCACGGTGACGATCGGGATCAGCGCGTTGCGCAGCGCGTGCTTGAGCACGACCAGGCGGGGTCGCAACCCCTTGGCCGCCGCCGTGCGGATGTACTCCGAGCCCAGCACGTCCAGCATGCAGGCGCGCGTCGTCCGCGCGATGTTGGCCGCGCTGGCGGTGCCGAGGCAGAGCGCGGGCAGCAGCATGATGGTCAGGTTGCGCAACGGATCGGTGAAGAAGTCCACCCAGACCACGGGCGGCATCCAGCGCAGATAGATCGACAGGAACAGGATGAGCATCGTGCCCTGCCAGAACACGGGCACGGAGAGCCCGAGCAGGGCACCAACGCGCGTGACGTTGTCGATGGCCCGGTCGCGGCGCACCGACGACACGACGCCCGCCGCCACGCCGATCACGATGGCCACGGCCACCGCGAAGGCCGTCAGCTCGAGCGTCACCGGCAGCCGCTCGGCGATGAGCTGCACGACGGGCTTGCCGGTGCGCCAGGAGGTGCCGAGGTCGCCGTGCAGCATCCCGCCGATCCAGCGGCCGTACTGCACGTACCACGGCTGGTCGAGGCCGAAGAACGCCTTGAGCTGCGCGACCATGGTGGCGCTGACGACGGCGTCGGCCCCGATCATCTGCTCGACCACCGTGCCCGGGATCAGCCGCAGCATCAGGAACGTCAGCACGGTGAGGCCGGCCAGCGTCACGGCCATCGAGTAGAGGCGGACGGCGAGATACCGCGCCATCTATCCGAGCCAGGTCCCCTCGAAGCCGTAGAGCAGCGTGGTCGGGTGCTGCCGGAAGCCCTTGACCGCGTTCTGCGTGAAGTCGATGGTGTCGGCCGAGAAGAGCCACAGGTGCGGCACGTTGTCGAGGATCATGATCTGCACGCGGTCGTAGATCTCCTTGCGCTTCTTGGGATCCAGCGTGCGCCGGCCTTCTTCCATGAGGGCGTCGAGGTCGGGCAGGCTCCAGGAGTTCCAGTTCTGGCCCTTCGTGGAGTGCAGCGCGCGGAAGAACGCGGTGTCGGGGTCCGCGTAGCCCGGCGTCGTGTTCATCGTGAGATCGAAGTCCTTGGCCTGCCAGCGCTTGATCCACACCGCGTACTCCACATTCTCGATCTCGGCGGTGATGCCGATGCGCTTGAGGTGCGCGGCGATCACCGGCGCGCCGGAGACCATCGTGGGAAACGTCGGGATCACGCACAGCTTTACCGCGAAGCCGCCCGACTGGCCGGCCTCGCCCATCAGCTTCTTGGCGCGCTCGACGTCGGGCTTGTAGTAGCGCATCCACTGCTCCTCGGGTAGCTGCCATTGCTTCATCGGCGCGGTGGCGGGTGCGGTGAGGCGTCCGAAGCCCGAGGCCGCCACCCGCAGCACCTGGGCGCGGTCCACCGCCCACGAGATCGCCTGCCGCACGCGCACGTCCTTGAGGGGACCGCGGCTGGCGTTGATGTTGAGATAGTCGTAGCCGAGCCGCGAGGAGCGATAGCCGGTCAGCGTCTTTTCGTCCTTGAGGAGGTTGTAGTTCTTGTTGTCCTCGATGAACGCGTGCTGGATCTGGCCCGTGCGCAGTGCCGCGACGATGTTGGCCTCGTCGGGGATGGTGCGCAGCACGAGCTGGTCCACGTAGGGCCGGCCCTTCTTGAAGTAGTGCGGGTTCTTCTTCAGCACCATCTGCTGCTCGACCCTCCAGTCCTCGAGCACGAAGGGGCCGGTGCCGAGCGCGGCCTTGTTGAGGTCGCCGTGCTTCTTGATGCCGGCCTCGCTGATGATGAAGCCCCAGAAGCCGCCCAGCGCGGCGAGGAGCCCGGCGAACGGCTCCTTGGTCACGAACTTCACCGTGTGCTTGCCCACGGGCTCGACCTTGTCCACCGCGATGAAATCCGATTTGCCCGGCGACTTCTCGAAGAGCCGGTCGAAGGTGAACTTCACGTCGGCGGAGGTCAGCTCCTGACCGTCGTGGAACTTCACGCCCTCGCGCAGCTTGAAGGTCCAGGTCAGGCCGTCGGGACTCGTCTGCCACGACTCGGCCAGCTCGGGCACCGGCGTCATGTCGGGCTCGAAGCGGACGAGCTGGTTGTAGGTCATCGGCGAGCGCCGGCTGCGCGAGAAGGCGGGGACGAGCTGCGGGTCGAGGCCGGTGGCTTCGGTCGTCTGCGCCGAGACGAGGGTGCCGCCGGACTTCGGCGTCGCCTGCGGCGCCTGCGCGTGGGCGGCGGTGCTGCCGACACCGAGGGCGCCGAGGGCGAGCCCGCTCGTGGTGAGGAAGTCGCGGCGGTTGATGTCCCGGGACATGGCGTCTCCTTGTTCAGCTGCTGGGGTCGAGGACGTCGCGCAGGCCGTCGCCGATCAGGTTGAAGGCGAGCACGGTCAGCATGATGGCGAGGCCGGGAAAGACGGAGATCCAGGGCGCGGTCTCGAGATACGTGCGGCCCTCGTTGAGCATGTTGCCCCACGACGGCGTCGGCGGCTGCGCCGACAGCCCGAGGTAGGAGAGCGAGGCTTCGATGAGGATCGCCTGCGAGAGCGCCACCGTGCCCTGTACGACGAACGGCGAGATCACGTTGGGCAGGATGTGCTTGAGCGCCACCGCCAGGCGGGTGGCGCCGAGCGCGCGCACGGCCTCCACGTAGTCCTTGGCGCGCTCGGCCAGCACCGGACCGCGCATGACGCGCGCGAAGATCGGCGTGTACACGATGGCGATGGCCAGCACCGCGCTGTTCACGCCGGGGCCCCTCAGCGCCGCGATGCCCACGGCCAAGAGCAGGCCGGGGATGCTGAAGAAGACGTCGAGCACGCGGTTGATGGCGTTGTCGGTCGAGCCGCCGAGGTAGCCGGCGGTGAGCCCGAGCGCGCCGCCGATCGCCATGGAAACGCCGATCGAGGTGATCGCGACGTAGAGCGAGATCCGCGCGCCGTGGATCACCCGGCTCAGCACGTCGCGGCCGAAGCGGTCGGTGCCGAATACGGCGACCGCACTGGGGCGCGACTCGATGAGGTCGAAGTTCTGTTCGTCGGGCGCGTGCGGCGCCAGCGCGTTGGCGAAGATCGCCATGCCCACGACGAGCAGCGCGCCGAGCAGGCCCAGCACGACCAGCGTGTTGCGGGTCGCGCGGCGTAGCGAGCGGCCCCAGCGCGCGCGCGCCGGCGCCGCGCGCCGCCCGCCGCGCGCGCCGTCGGCGGCGGCGTCGGCGAGCAACCCGGGCGGCGCCGGCACGCTCATGGCAGGTTCGGCGGCCGCCGCGCGGCCCACGGCCGGGCCGTCTCGAAGGCGGCCGACGCCTGCAGCACCGTCAGGTCGTCGAAGCGCCGCCCGACGATCTGCAGGCCGACGGGCAGGCCGCTCGACGTGAAGCCGGCGGGGACCGTCGCCGCCGGCTGGCCCGTGAAGTTGAACGGGTAGCTGAACGACGCCCACGGAAACCAGTCCCACGCGTGCTGCGGAAAGGGCGCGGGATTGAGCCGGCTCACCTCGAAGGCGGGCACCGACACGCTGGGCGTGAGCAGCAGCGTATGAGTCTCGAAGAGCGGTCGCACGGAGTCCCAGAACGCCATCTTGCGGTCGCGCATCTGGATGTAGTCCACGAGGCTCACGCGCAGTCCGTCCTCGATGCACGCGACGAGTCCGGGATCCATCCGGGCGCGCCACTGCGAAACGAAGGGCCCGTAAATCCCGGCCTGGTGCGCGCTCCACATCACGCGGATCATCTCGTGCGTGTCGGCGAAGCCCGGCTTGATCTCCTCCACGACGCAGCCGAGCTCCTCGAAGGCGCTCACGCCCTTCCGCACCAGCGCGGCGACCTCCGGATCGACGCGCAGCCCGCCGAGATCGGGGCTGAAGGCGACGCGCAAGCCCTTGAGGTCGCGCTTCAGCTTGCCGACGTAATCCTCCGGCGCGCCCTCGAGCGAGGTGCGGTCGCGGTCATCGGGCCCGGCCATCACCGAGAGCATCAGCGCCGCGTCGGCGACCGTGCGCGTCATCGGGCCGTTGTGCGATGAATAATCGTTGTTGGAGACCGGCCACATCGGCACCCGCCCGTACGACGGCTTGAGGCCGTAAATTCCGCAAAAGCTGGCAGGAATCCGAATCGACCCGGCGCCGTCGGAGCCCTGGTGCAGCGGGCCGAGGCCCGCCGCGACCGCGGCCGCCGCACCCGCGCTCGAGCCGCCCGTCGTCGTGGCCGTGTTCCACGGGTTGCGCGTGATACCGGTGAGCGGGCTGTCGCCGAGCGCCTTCCAGCCGAACTCGGGGCTCGTCGTCTTGCCGACGAAGATGCCGCCGGCCTTCCGCAGCCGTGGGATGAACGCGGCGTCGGCCTCGGGCACGCGGTGCTCGAAGATGAACGAGCCGCCCATCGTGCGCACGCCCCTGGTGAAGTTCAGGTCCTTGATCGAGTACGGCACGCCGTGCAGCGGGCCCAGCGCCGCGCCGGACGTCACCGCGCGCTCCGCCTCGCGCGCGGCGGCGAGCGCCTGCTCGGCGGTCAGCGTGCAGAACGCGTTGACGACCGGGTTCACCCGCTCGATCCGCTCCAGCACCGCGCGCGTCAGCTCGACGGGCGAGAGCGCCTTCGTTCGGATCAGGCGGGTCAGCTCGGTGGCGGGGGTGAAGCCGAGCTCGGTGGAGCTCATTTGGGCCCTCCGGGTCGAGAGTGCGGCGCCCACGTTAACATAGCGGGGCACCGACGGGGAACCGCAGCAGGGAGGAGACGTCATGATCGGCCAATCACCGAAGAGCAAGGATGCTGCCCGCTTCCTCGGCGGCCACGGCCGCTACGTGGACGACCTCACGCGGCCCGGCCTCGTCCATCTCGGCGTCGTGCGCAGCACCCACGCTCACGCGCGCATCGTCCGGGTCGACGGCAAAGCGGCCCGGGCGATTCGCGGCGTGCTGGCGGTGTGGTCCGCCGCCGACCTGCCCATGCTCGCGCAGCCGCTGACGACCGGCGGCTCGAAGGACCGGGGCTTCGTCGTGCCGCTGCTGGCCGGCGAGCGCGCGCGTTACGTCGGCGAGCCCGTCGCCGTCGTCGTGGCCGAGACCGCGGCCCTCGCTGCCGATGGGTGCGACGCGGTGAGCGTGGAGTACGCGCCGCTGCCGCCCCTGGTCGGCGCGGACACCGCGCGCGCCGCCGCCACGCGGGTGCACGCGGACTGGCCCGACAACGTGGCGATCCAGGTGCGCGGCGACGTCGGCGACGCCGATCCAGCCTTCGCGCGACCCGCGCTCACGGTGGTGCGCGAGCGCTTCCGGCATCAGCGCCTGGCCGCGATGCCGATCGAGTGTCGAGGCGCGCTCGCGCAGTACGACGCGGAGAGCGGCGTGCTGACCGTGTGGGCGTCGATCCAGAGCCCGTACAGCCAGCGCGACGTCATCGCGCGCGTGCTCGGCCTGCCGGCCGCGCGGGTGCGCGTGATCGTGCCCGACGTCGGCGGCGCCTTCGGCCCCAAGGGCCAGGTCTACGCCGACGAGGTGCTGGTGGCGACGGCGGCGTTCCACCTCGGCCGGCCGGTGAAGTGGTCGGAGGGACGGCGCGAGCATCTGCAGGCCGTGGGCCACGACCGCGAGCAGCTGCACGAGGCGAGCATCGCCTTCACGTCCGACGGGACGATCGCCGCGCTCGAGGACCGCTTCCTCGCCGACGTCGGCGCCTATCCGGTGATGGGCAACGGCCTCACCGCCAACACCGTGAACCACCTGCCGGGACCGTACCGCGTGCCGCACTACCGCGGCCGCGGCGAGAGCATCGTCACCACCACGATGTTCAACGCCGCGTATCGCGCGGCCGGTCGTCCCGAGGCCAATTTCGTCATGGAGCGCCTCATGGACCTCGGCGCGCGACGGCTCGGGCTGGACCCGGCGGATCTGCGCCGGCGCAACCTGATCCGCGCCGCCGAGATGCCGTACCGCCCCGGCCTCACCTATAAGGATGGCGTTCCCGTCACCTACGACCCCGGCGACTATCCGGCGGCCTTCGAGCGGATGCTGCGCGCGTTCGGCTACGACGAGTGGCGCAAGCGGCAGATGGCGACGGCCGGCTCGGCGCGGCCCGTCGGTGTCGGCATCGCGTGCTATGCGCAGGGCACCGGGCTGGGCCCGTTCGAGGGCGCCACCGTTCGCGTCGATCCGCAGGGCACGGTCTATGTGCTGATCGGCGTCGCCGCGCAGGGGCAGGGGCACACGACCACCCTCGCGCAGATCGCGGCGGGGGAGCTCGGTGCGAGCCTCGACGACGTCGTCGTGCTCGGCGGCGACACGACGCTCATGCCCTACGGCATGGGCACCGGCGGCAGCCGCGTGATGGTCAACGCCGGCCCCGCCGTCGCCCGCACGGCCGCCCAGGTGCGCGAGCGCGCGGCCGTCGTCGCCGCCGAGATCTTCGAGTGCGCGCCGGCGGACGTGCGCTTCGAGGCGAGTCGCGCGTTCGTGGCCGGGGTTCCCGATCGCACGGTGCCGCTCGGCCGGCTCGCTCAGGCCGCCATCCGTTCCAAGACGCTCGGCGCATCCAGCGGCGAGCCCGGCCTCAACGCCTGCACGTGGTTCTATCCCGACACGGTGACGTGGGCGTTCGGGGGGCAGGCGTGCGCGGTGGAGGTCGACGTCGAGACGTGCCGTGTCCGGCTGCTGCGCCACGTCGTGCTGCACGATCCCGGCCGCGCCGTCAATCCCGCCATCGTCGAGGGCCAGCTGCAGGGCGGCGCCGCGCAGGCGATCGGCACCGCGCTGATGGAGGAGGTCGTGTACGACGCGCAGGGCCAGCTGCTGAGCGGGAGCCTGATGGACTACGCGATGCCGAGGGCGGACGACGTGCCGTGGCTGGACGTGACGCTCGACGAGCACCCCTCGATCGTCAACCCGCTCGGCGTCAAGGGCGTGGGCGAGAGCGGCTGCATCGCCGGCGCCAGCGCCGTCGCCAACGCGGTGGAGGACGCGCTCGCGGACCGCGGCGTGATCGTGCGGGAGCTGCCGATCACGCCGGCGCGGCTGTTCGCGCTCCTGCACCGCCGCGCGTGATCGCGCGCGCGGCCGGCGCGATCAGGCTGCGGGGTGGCGCACGCGATCGCCCACTGACGCTTCGGAAGCTGACCGACTCGCGCCGAGGGCGACGCCGCCGAGGATCAGCGCCACCGCCAGCAGCAGCGACACGCTCGGCCGCTCGCCGAGCCACAGCGTGGCCACCACGATGCTGATCACGGGCGTCGCGAGCAGGCCGAGCGAGGTCGTCACCGCGGGCAGGCCGCGCCCGGCCATCGCGATGGCCCAGTACGCGAGCGCCGTGCCCGGAAGGCCCGCGTAGAGCAGCATCGCGCCCACCGGCACGCTCCACGGAAACGCGGGCGGTCCCGCTCCGAGCCACGCCAGCGGCACGAGGATCACCGTCGCCAGCAGCGTCTCCCAGGGCAGCAGGTCGAACGGCGTCGAGCGCCAGCGGTGGCCGCGGATGTGCAGGATGCTCGCGGCCCACAGCAGGGCGGCGGCGAGGATGGCGGCGTTGCCGAGCACCGCCGCGCGTCGCGTCCAGTCGAAGGCGAGCGGATTGAACAGCACGACGAGGCCGGTGAGACCGACGATCACGCCGATGAGGCGGCGCGGCGTGAGGCGCTCGCCGAGGAACAGGCTCGCCCCCGGCGCGACCCAGAGCGGCGTGGTGTAGGCGAGCACGGCCGAGCGGCCCGCGGGCACGAGCTCCAGGCCGACGCTCGACAGCACGCCGAAGCCGATCATGTGCAGCAGCGTGATGCTGAGCAGCACGGGCAGGTCGGCGCGCGGCGGCGGCGCCAGGCGGCGCGTGGCGAGCGCCAGCGCGAACAGCGCGACGCCGCCGATGGCCGTGCGCAGCGCGACGGCCCACAGCGGCGGGACGGTCGCGAGCAGCAGCTTGTTGATGGGCCAGGTGAGTCCCCACGCGAACACGACGGTCACGAGGAGGACGACGGCGAGGCGGTGGGATGTCGCGGACGCCGGGCGTGTCAGGACGCCCAGGGGTTCGGCTCGGCCGCGGACGCGGCGATCGCCTCGCGCTCCAGCCAGCTCGCGGCGAGCGGCAGGACGAGCATCGCCGCGCCGAGCATATTCAGGACGCCGAATCCCCAGGCGCCGAGGACCATGCCGCCGAGCGCGCTGCCGACGGCGCCCATCAAGCCCATGACAAGATCGGCCAGCCCCTGGATCGAGGCGCGCTCGAGGGGCGAGAGCGCGTCGGTGAGCAGCGCGCTCGCGGAGACGAAGGCGAGGTTCCACCCGACGCCGTTCAGGAACAGGCCCGCGATGACGAGGCCGCCCCCGTGCCCGGGCGCGAAGCCGGCCAGCGCGAGCGCCAGCAGCAGCACGATGCCGCCGGCGCCGATCATGGGCAGCCGGCCGAAGCGGTCGCAGAGCCAGCCCGACAGCGGCGAGGCGACGTACATCCCGCCCAGGTGCAGCGACACCGCGAGGCCAATCGTGCTCACGCCGTGCCCCTGATCGTGCAAGTAGAGAGGCGAGGTCGAGGTGGTGCCGATCATCACGAGCTGGCTCACCATCAGCGTGCCGTAGGCCACCACCACGCGCGGCTCGCGCAGGATCGCGCCCGTCGCGCGAGCCCGTCCGCCCCCGGGCGTCGCGGACGCCGGCTCGAGCCGCCGCGCGATCGCCAGCGGGTCGGGCCGCAGGAACGCCTGCACGAGGATCGCCGCCAGCGCGTAGCCGGTGATGGAGATCAGGAACGCGCTGGCCACCGACGACACGCCGAGCGCCGCGCCGACGCGAATCGCCGGGTCCATGAGGATCGGCCCGACGATCGAGCCGACGGCGGAGCCCCAGACGATCAGGCCCATCGCGCGGCCGCGCTGCGCGCCGGGGCTGATGTCGGCCGCGGCGTACCGCGCCAGGAGGTTCGAGGTGTTGGCGGTGCCGAACAGCGCCATCCCCGCGAGGAACAGCGCGAAGCTCTGCTGCACGACGCCGAGCATGCCGAGCGCCGCGCCCACGACGGCGAGCGAGTAGCCGACGGTGAGTCCCGGGCGCCGGCCGAAGCGCGCCATCAGGCGCGACAGCGGCCAGCTGGCGAGCGCGGTGCCGAGGGAGCCGACGCCGACGGGCAGGCCCGACCACGTGTTGCTGCCCGTGATGGCGGCCGCCATGATCGCGCCGACGGCCATGCTCATCGAGAATCCGGTGCTGCCGCAGACCTGCGCGGCGAAGAGCGTCGCCATCAGCACGCCGCGCCGGCGCAGCGGTGAGCCGGCGAAGGGGAGCGAAGTCACGAGGCCATAGTACGACGCGGCGCAACGGAGAGAAGCGCGCCAGAGAAGATCTGTAAGCCGGGTCCTGTCCCCCGAGCGTGTGACCCAGGGCGACGGTCATTTCTCTAGGACGCCGGTTGCCCGGCGTCTCGAGCGGCCTTACCCGAGAGCACGGACGGGCCGTCCGATCGCTCTCCTATTTGGCCTTGCTCCGGGTGGGGTTTGCCTAGCCGACGCGGTCACCCGCGCCGCTGGTGAGCTCTTACCTCACCGTTTCACCCTTACCGCCCCGCCCCCGCGAGGGGCGAAAAAAGGCGGCGGTCTGTTTCTGTGGCACTTTCCGTGGGGTTGCCCCCCCTGGCCGTTAGCCAGCACCCTGCCCTGCGGAGCCCGGACTTTCCTCCCGCCGTGTTGCCACGGCCGGCGACCGTCCGATCTTCTCTGGCGCGTCCATCAGTATAGCCCGCGCCGGATCACGGGCGCCGCGGCGGCGGCAAGCCCGGAGCACGGCCAGCGTGATGGCGGTGGCGGCGAGGAGCACGACGGGGGCGGTGAGACGTGGGCGGCGCGGCGAAGATTTACTGGAACAGGTTGCTGAAGAACTTGCGGACCGGGCCCGGCTCCTCGGTGACCGTGGCTTTGACAACGCGCGCGGGAGGAGGACGGTGCGCGAGCGCGATGCGGACGTCCGAGCGCTGCCCGGCGTGCACCTCGATGTGGCGAACCTCGGTGGTGAAGGTCGGGTGCATCACCCGCAGCCGATACCGGCCTTCCTTGAGCCGTCGCGTGAGGCGGCCGTCAGGCTCCACGTTGAGCGTCGTCACCAGCGCATCCTCCGGGGTGAGGATCTCGACCGTCGCAGGGACCGGTTTGCGCGTGCGGACCTCCTGCACGGACGCGACGATCTCACCCTGTTGGGGCATCGTCGGTGCCGTCGTGAGGCCGCTGAACGACAGGAAGCCGCCCGCGATCGTCAGCATGCCGGCGAGGATGCCGACCAGCGTCTGCACCGTCGAAAGCGGTGCGCGCATCACGTGCGCGACCCAGGGCGCTGGCGCCGGGGATGATACGGGAGTGATCGGTTCGTCTTGGGCCACGCCGGGAGAATTGGCAAGGATCGGGCCAGACCGGGGCAGGCGCTAAATTACTGTTATTGCGTGGGCAAACCCCGCTGTCGTGTCGCGGTGGTCGGCCAGAACGGCAAAACGCTGATCAGCGCTGTCAGTTCGCTGATCAGTGATTGACCAGCGTCGCGATCGCGCCGCGCGCGAGCGCATCGACGCGATCGTTGAGCGCGTGGCCGCTGTGCCCCTTCACCTTGTGCCAGACGACGTCGTGGCGGCGCGTCTCGGCGATGAGGCGCTCCCACAGATCACGATTCGCGACGGACTGCTTGCCGGCGCCCAGCCAGCCGTTGGCCTCCCAGCGCGCCCACCAGCGATCGCGGAAGCAGTTCATGACGTAGGAGGAATCGGTGAAGAGGTGGACGCTGCGCTGGCCGGCGAGCGCGGCCAAGCCTTGGATGGCCGCGGTCAGCTCCATGCGTTGATTCGTGGTGTGCGGCTCGGCGCCGCTGACGACCCGCTCGACGTCGTCGTCGATGAGGAGGGCGGCCCAGCCGCCGGGCCCGGGATTGCCCGAGCAGGCGCCGTCGGTGTAGAGCGTGACCGGGGAGGCCATCGCGCGGCCCCCCGATGGACCTAATCCTGCCAGTAGAGGTACCGGCCGCAGCTCTCGCAGACCATGAGGCCGGTCGCCGCGCGGAGCTCCTGGATCGCCTGCGGGCGGATGCCCACGCGGCAGCCGCCGCAGACCGCGGTCGCCGATACCGCGGCCACCGCCACGCCGCCGCGCGCCTTGAGGATGCGGTCGTAGCTCGCGAGCACGCCGGCGGGCAGCTCCTTCGCGCGCGACGTGCGCTCGGCGCGCACGATCGAGAGCTCCTCCTCGACGGCGGCGAGCTTCTTGCGGATGACCGCCTCGTCCTGCCGGGCTTGTTCTTCCCGGGTCTTGAAGCGTTGCTCGGCGTCCTTGATGTCGACGGCGAGGCGCTCCTGCATCTCCATCAGGCCGAGGATCTCCTCCTCGGTCTTCGCCTTCTCCTGCTTGGCTTCCTCGATCTCGAGCAGGACGGCGGAGTATTCCTTGTTGGTCTTCACCTCGTAGAGCCTGGCCTCGAGTTTCTGGCGCTTGAGGTTGGCGACCTCGAGATCCTTTTCCCTGGTGCGGAGGTCTTTCTTGGTCGCGTCGACCTTGGTCTTGATCGTCTCGACCGTCTTCTTCGCGTCGGCGAGCGCCGCCTGGAGGGCCTCGATCTGCCGCGGCAGCCGCGCCGCTTCGCTCTCGAGGCCGCTGATGCGGGCGTCGAAGCCCTGAAGATCTATGAGCGTCTGCAGCTGTGCGTCCACGGTGTCTCCGTCGTAGGAATGATAACGATTGACTGCGGTCCGCACCCACACCCTTCTATCAGCTTCGGAACGACTGACTGCAGAGCGGTGCCCTGGCCTTGCGTCGAACCGGTTGACTGCGGAGCGGAGCCGCCCCCGTCTATCTCAGGCCACCCACGCTTCAAGCCGATCTGGCGCTCCAATACAATGGTGGGCCCACCTGGATTCGAACCAAGACCGTTCCGGTTATGAGCCGGGTGCTCTGCCGTTGAGCTATGGGCCCGCGGTGAACGAGGTCTCATCCCTCGAGGAAGCTCCGCAGCTTCTTGGACCGCGACGGGTGGCGTAGCTTGCGGAGCGCCTTGGCCTCGATCTGGCGGATGCGCTCGCGCGTGACCGCGAAGTCCTGGCCGACCTCCTCCAGCGTGTGCTCGCAGCCGTCGGACAGTCCGAAGCGCAGCCGCAGCACCTTCTCCTCGCGCGGGGTGAGCGTGTTGAGGACCTTGTTCGTCTGCTCGCGCAGCGAGAGCCCGATGATGGAGTCCACGGGCGACACGACCTGCTTGTCCTCGATGAAATCGCCGAGATGGCTGTCCTCTTCCTCGCCGATGGGCGTCTCCAGCGAGATGGGCTCCTGGGCGATCTTGAGGACCTTGCGGACCTTGTCCACCGGCACTTCCATCTTGGTGGCGATCTCCTCCGGGGTGGGCTCGCGCCCCAGCTCCTGGACCAGCTGGCGCGAGGTGCGGATGAGCTTGTTGATCGTCTCGATCATGTGCACCGGGATGCGGATCGTGCGTGCCTGGTCGGCGATGGCGCGCGTGATCGCCTGCCGGATCCACCAGGTGGCGTAGGTCGAGAACTTGTAGCCGCGGCGGTACTCGAACTTGTCCACGGCCTTCATGAGGCCGATGTTGCCCTCCTGGATGAGGTCGAGGAACTGCAGGCCGCGGTTGGTGTACTTCTTGGCGATCGAGATGACGAGCCGGAGGTTGGCCTCGACCATCTCCTTCTTGGCGATGGCGGCCTTGTGCTGGCCCTGCTTGATGACGGCCATCACGCGCTTGATCTCGTCGGCCTTGGTATTGGCGCGCGACTCGGCGGCCTTGATCTCCTGCTGGGCGACCCAGATCTGCTGCTGCTTGGGGCTCTGGAACTTCTTGGCCGCCTTGAGGTGCAGATCGGAGACGCCGTTGGCCGCGGAGGTGGCGGCCGGATCGCGGAACGAGACGTAGATGAGGTTCTGGACCTCTTCCGGCGACGGCCGGCGGCCGTTCGTCCAGAGATGGATGACCCGCTCGGCCCGCTCGACGTCGTCGAGCAGGTCGCGCAGGCGCTGCACGAGGCCGCGCCGGGCGGGATCACCGTCCTCGCGGTCGATGATCTGGTTGCCGATGTTGAGCGCGCGCAGCTTCTCGAGGACCTTGCGGTTGCGGTCCATCGCCTGCGTCTCGAGCTTCT
>QHSB01000615.1 GCA_003220335.1 Candidatus Rokuibacteriota bacterium | reverse complement strand
CCACGATCCGCGACGATTACCACTGGCACATCGAGATCGTCGTCCATCCGGAGCGCGGCAATACGGTCGGCGGCATCTTCATCAACGAGACGCCACCCGAGCAGGTCGCCTTGGACCTGCGCCGAGCCCTCGCCACTCCGTAGTCCATATCCGGAGTGTCGGCAAATCGAGGCGCGCCACGGCTTCGCCGGGGCGCGACGAGCGTCGGAGGGTTTGGGGGGCCATTTCGGGGCCCCCCATTTACGGCAGTCGCTACGGCTCGACCGCGAGCAGATCGGGCGCGAGCGCGATGAAGGCCGCGAGCACGCGCGGGTCCCATGCCCCCTTGTCGGTTTCTCGGCGCAGGACGTCGATCGCCGCGGCGTGCGGCATCGGCGACTTGTAGGGGCGGGCGGTCCGGAGCGCGTCGTACACGTCGACCACGGCCATGATGCGGGCGCCGAGCGGAATGGCTGCGCCCTCCAGTCGGTCGGGATAGCCGGAGCCGTCCATGCGCTCGTGGTGGTGGCGGATGATCGGTTGCACCCCGTCGAGGCTCCGCAGCGTCTGCACCAGCTCGGCGCCGATCACGGGATGCAGGCGCATGCGCGCCAGCTCGCCGGCGTCCAGCGGACCCGGCTTCAGGAGGACGGCGTCGGGGATGGCGACCTTGCCGAGGTCGTGGAGGAACCCGGCCAGCATGAGATGGCGCTGCAGGCCGCTGTCGACGCCCAGCGCGTTGCCGAGGGCGACGGCGTGGCGCGCGAGGCGCTGGCAATGGCCGGCGGTGTAGGGGTCGCGCGCCTCGATCGTCATGCCCAGGCTGGTGATGACGCCCTCCGCCCGATCGAGCTGATCGACGAGGCTCTTCACGCGGAGAAGCACCGCCACGCGCGTCTCCAGTTCCAGCAGATTGAACGGCTTGGCGAAGAAATCGTCGGCGCCGGCGGCGAGGCCGGCGACCCGCGCGTCGAGATCGGCCACCGCGGTCAGGATCACGACGGGGATGAGTTGAAGCCGCGGATCGAGCTTGATGCGTGCGCAGAGCTCGACACCGGTCATGCCGCCGAGATTCACGTCGGTCAGGATCAGATCCGGCGGCGCCGGCTCGATCATCGCCAGGGCGTCGTGGGCCGACGCGACGCCGACCGTCTGGTGGCCGAGGGCGGTGAGGTGTTCCTCGAGCAGCTCACGAACTTCCGGGTCGTCTTCGACGACGAGGATCCGCGCGGGGGCGGGAGCGGTCACGGGTACAGCCCGCGTACCTTGTAGCCCTCGGCGACGCGCTTGATGCCCTCCATGAGCGCGGCCGTTCGCAGGTCGACGCCTTCCTTGCTGCCCAGCGCCCACACGCGGTTGAACGCGCGCGTCATCACTTCCTGCAGCCGGGCGGTGATCTCGCTCTCGCGCCAGAAGTAATACTGCAACCCCTGCACCCATTCGAAGTAGGAGACGACCACGCCGCCGGCGTTGCAGAGGATGTCGGGGATCACCGTCACGCCGCGCTCGCGCAGGATCACGTCGGCCTCGGGCGTCGTCGGGCCGTTGGCGCCCTCGGCGACGATCGCCGCCTTGACCCGGTCCGCGTTGCCCTCGTGAATCTGGCCGCCGACCGCGGCCGGGATCAAGACGTCGCACGGCTGGGTGATGAGGTCCGAGTTACTGAGGGGCTCGCTGCCCGGGAAGCCGACGACAGAGCCGGCCTCGGCCACGTGCCCCTCGAGCTGGCGGATGTCGATGCCGTCCGGCTTCCAGATACCGCCCTTGACGTCGCTGATGCCGAGGATCACGCAGCCCTCGCGCCACAGCAGCCGCGCGGCGACCCCGCCGACGTTGCCAAAGCCTTGCACGATCACCTTGCGCCCGCGCAGCTCGTGGCCGAGGTGGCGCGCCGCCTGGTAAAGCGTGTAGACGATGCCGCGGCCGGTGGCCTCGCGGCGGCCCGCCGAGCCGCCGACGATCAATGGCTTGCCGGTGACCACGCCGGGCACGCTCTTGCCCTGGGTCATCGAGTAGGTGTCCATCATCCACGCCATGGTCTGCTCGTCGGTGCCCAGGTCGGGGGCGGGGATGTCGAGGTCGGGGCCGATCATGAGGATGATCTCAACGGTATAGCGGCGGGTGAGGTGTTCCTTCTCCTGCATCGAGAGCTTGCGGGGGTCGCAGCGCACGCCGCCCTTGGCCCCGCCATAGGGCAGGTTCATCAGGGCGCACTTCCAGGACATCAGCATGGCCAGGGCGCTCACTTCGCCGAGGTCGACGTCGGCGGCGTAGCGAAGCCCCCCTTTGGTCGGTCCAAGCACCGTGTTGTGATGGACCCGGTAACCGATGAATACTTCAGTCTTTCCCGAATCCATCCGAACGGGGACCGACACCACCAGGGCGCGACGGGGGTACCGGAGGCGCTCGTGGATGTCGGCGTCGAGCCCGAGCCGGCCCGCTACCCGGTCGAGCTGGGCGATGGCGGTGCGGTGAAGCTCGGAGTCGAACTCTGAATTGGCGTTCATCGGAAGCCCTTTCCGTTGACAGCGCGCTCTCGGGGTGGCAGAATCCGACCGAAACAGTCGCCGATCAAAATCATCGGCGATACAATGGGATCGAAAGGCAAGGACGGGTCACCGAATGCTCCGATTCACCAAGCGCGCCGATTACGGGTTGATGGCGATT
>QHSB01000614.1 GCA_003220335.1 Candidatus Rokuibacteriota bacterium | reverse complement strand
CCGGTTGACGGACGCCTTCATGATCGTGTTCGACCCGGCGTTCGCGTTGCGGAGTCCCGAGTTCTTCGTCGGCGGCACCGGCGACGATTTAGGCCTGGCGCTCGCCGTCGACGCCGCCGGGAACGTGTTCCTCGCCGGCGAGACGACGTCGGCCGATTTTCCGTCCACCCCGGGCGTCGTTCAGGGAGCGTTCGGCGGCGCGACTGATGCGTTTGCCGCCAAGGTCGTCACGGAAGCCAGCACGTTCAGCGGCGGCGGCCACCCGTCCGCTCGCGGCGGCGGATGCTTCATCGCGACCGCGGCGTTCGGGTCACCGCTCGCGCGCGAGGTGGAGACGCTCCGCACATTCCGCGATCGCGTGCTCGTCCCGCATGCCGCCGGGCGCGCCGTCGTCGCCGCGTACTATCGTGTGAGCCCGTCGTTCGCCGGCGTGGTGGCACGCCACGAGAGCCTGCAAGTGGTGACACGCGCCGTGCTCCGCCCCGTGATCTGGACGGCGCGCGTCGCGCTCGTCAGTCCCCGGCTCGCCTTCATCGTGCTGATCGGTGCAGCCAGCGCCCTCGTCGCGCTGCTGGCCGCCGTCGTGCTCGTGAGCTACCGAGGCCTCGGACGGCAGCGAGCCGCCGTCATCACGCTCACGATCGC
Organism: Candidatus Rokuibacteriota bacterium; assembly: GCA_003220335.1. Classification (GTDB taxonomy): domain Bacteria; phylum Methylomirabilota; class Methylomirabilia; order Rokubacteriales; family CSP1-6; genus AR12. The sequence goes on along the minus strand of QHSB01000614.1, from coordinate 1,576 downwards.
CGCGGCATTCACCGTCGCCATCGGCGTGCTGGATCGTGCCACTCATCAGCCGTCACGGCCGTCGGCCCAGGCCGATATCGACGTCGTTCGGACCATGCCTCAGGTGACGGCGCTCGGCCGGCGCGTGGTCCGGCGGCCGGGCGCCGGCGTGGGAACGAGCGAACCGGAGCGCTACGACATCGATGTCCGAAGCTTCGCGGACTGGCCGCCGACGTTGATGAGCGCGCTCAAGATCCGACCGACCTTCTCTTACGGACGGTTCGGCTACACGATCGAGTCGGAGCTCGTCGATGCGATCCTGACCGACGATGGGTTGACGATCACGAATCCGAAGCACGCGACGACGGTCGGGATCGAGATGGATGACAGGATTCTCACCGTCAACGGTCACCGTCCCGCCGGCGGCGTGTTCATGGCCGTCCTCAACATGCGCCGAGATCCCGACAGCAATACCATCCAGGTTCAACTCGACCGCCGCGGGACGATCCTGCAGCGCACGCTCGTTCTCCGTTAGGACAGCAATACCCGGCGAGTGACTCAGTTCGCGCGTTGCCGGCGTCGCCGCGCAGGACGCCGTGCGTCGAGGGCGGCGTTCACGCGGCGCTGCAAGTCCTCGTCGTGGGCATAGAGGCGGAGCGCCTCGACGGCCGCTTTCGAATCCGGCGCCGAGCCGCGAGCGACCAGGGCCAGGAGGGCGTCGAAGCCCCTGTCGTCGCGCGACGCGACGAGGCCCAGGATGATGGCGTGGCGCACATCAGGCCGATCCTCGCCTGGCAACCGCTCACGGAGCGCGACGACCGCCTCGGGTCGGCGGCAATCCCCGAGCGCCATGGCCGCCGCCCGGGCGATGTCGCGATTATCCGACGCCAGCCGCTGCGCGACGAAGGGCACGGTATCGTCGGCGCCGAAGCCGAGAAGGCCCCCGAACACCTCCGCGAGGACGCCGGGATCGTCGTCGCCTCTCAGCGCGACGAAGCGCAGGAGGAGCGCGACGTCGGGACGGCCGCTGGCCACGAGTCCGCGGATGCCTCCCGCTCGGGCGGTGGGCTCGGGATCGACCAGCAACCCGACGCAGATGGTGAGCGCGGCCGGATGCCCGGTGACGACGAGCGCCATGGCGCTGGTCGCCCGCAGCTCCGGCGCCGTGTCGATGGGCGGGCCGAACGCCGGTTCCCGCTGGACATGGACGGCGCCCCGCAGAAAGACGTCGGAGCCGGCCGCGTCACCGAACGAGAGCAGCGCGTGAACGATCCCCGTCTTGGCGACGCATCCCGGATCGCGCCGAACCGGGTCCTCGAGGAACCGCGGAAACGCCGCGATCAGGTCGGGCGCGAGCGCCGACAGATCCGCCTCGCGCGCGGCACGCGCCGCGCGTGCGACGACGTGGTTGCTGCGGTGGCCCAGCGAGTCACGGACGAGCGCGAGCGTGGCCGCATCGTGGGGCCGGCCCGCGGCCTCGCTCAGCGCTTGCAGGGCGTCCGCCACCGGGTCGCGCTTCATCGCCGGCCACCATCGTAACGTGAGAGCGCGGGGCCGGCTCATGCGGGCGTAGCCGGCGCAATATGTGCCGCGGTCT
>QHSB01000612.1 GCA_003220335.1 Candidatus Rokuibacteriota bacterium | reverse complement strand
CATAGCCCCAGATGAGGCTGAGCGACAGCGCGAGGATCCCGTAGATCATGTAGACGGCCAGGACGTTCGCCGTGTACGGCTTGAATGCCCACGGCACCGCCAGCAAGGGCAGGAGCAGCAGGAGCGCCGCCAGCGCCTCCGTCGAGGACGGACGTCTCACTCGCGCTCCCTCCAGAATCCCGACAGCCCCTGCGGCAGGAGCCGAAGGAGCACGATCGCGAAGATCAGCAGCGCGATCTGCCCGAAGAATGCGGAGCCCCCGATGCTGATCTCGCACGGTGGCGGCGCGCAGTGTCCCCCCGTCCCGATCTTGAAGAGCGAGAAGCGCGAGATCAGCGCCTCGATGAAGCCGAGCACGGAGGCCGA
>QHSB01000613.1 GCA_003220335.1 Candidatus Rokuibacteriota bacterium | reverse complement strand
GGCGACGACGTCCGGACGCTCCTCGAGCTCGGCGAGATGTACCTGGCCACGCATTATCTCCAAGCGCAGCGCTACCGGAGCGTGCTGCGCAAGGAGTTTCTCGACGGCTTTAGGCGAGTCGATGTCTTCGTCACGCCCACGCTGCCCTTCACGGCGACACCGTGTGGCGCGACCACGGTGGCGATCGAGGGCAATCGCGAGGAGGACATGTTGTCCGCGATCATGCAGTTCACGGGCGTGCCAAGCCTGGCCGGCCTGCCGGCGCTCTCGCTGCCGGTGGGCTTCGATGCCGACGGCCTGCCCGTCGGGATGCAAGTTATCGGGCGTCCGTTCGACGAGGCGACGTTGTTCCGGCTCGGCCACGCCTACCAGCAGGCGACCGACTGGCACACGCGAGCGCCGGCCTAGGAACAGAAGCGGCGCTAGGCCCGTCGGGGGTCGAGGCGCGCCACGGCTTCGCCGGGGCGCGACGAGCGCCGGGGGGTTGGGGGGCCATTTCGGGGCCCCCCATGTTCCTAGACGGCGAGATAGTCGCGGACGATGTCCTCGTCCATCACGCGCTCGGGGGCGATCTCGCGCGCGATGCGGCCCTTCTCCATGACGTAGATGCGCCGCGCGAGGGCGGCCGCGAACTCGATGTTCTGCTCGACGAGGACCACCGCCAGTCCGCGCGCGCGGCTGATCGAGGCGATCTTCGCCTGGATCTCCTGCACGATGTTCGGCTGGATTCCCTCCGAGGGCTCGTCGAGCAGGAGCACCTTCGGACCGCCTGCCAGCGCCCGGCCCAGCGCGAGCATCTGCTGCTCGCCGCCGGACAGCGTATCGCCGCGCTGCCGGTACCGCTCGCGCAGACGCGGCAGCTCGGTGAGCACCTCCTCGACGAGCGCGCGGCCGGCGGCGGGGCTGAGGTCGGCCCCGATGAGCAGATTCTCCTCCACCGTCAGGCCGGCAAAGATCATGCGGCCCTGCGGGACGTAGCCGAGACCGCGCCGGGCCCGCTCGTGGGCGGGCGCCCGCGTCACGTCCCGGCCGTCGAGGTGAATCGAGCCGGAGGTGACGCGCAGAAGGCCGATGATCGTCTTGAGCAGCGTCGTCTTGCCGACTCCGTTGCGACCGATGATGGAGACGATCTCACCGGCCGCCACCGTGAGGCTTGGGCCCGTCAGGGCCGGCGTCCGTCCGTAGGCGACGTGGACGTCAGCGACGGACAGCATAGTGCGCTCCCTTGCCGAGATAGATGTCGCGGACACCGTCGTGGCGCTCGATCTCGTCCATCGAGCCTTCCGCGAAGACCTCGCCCTGGTGCATCACCGTCACGCGCCGGGCGATCATGCGGATGAAGTTCATGTCGTGCTCGACGACGATCACGGTGGCCGTCTCGTTCAGCCTTCTGAGGAGCCGGACGGTGCTCTTCACTTCCGGCAGCGTCATACCCGCCGTGGGCTCGTCGAGCAGGATCAGCGCCGGAGCCCCGATGCTGGCCATACCGATCTCGAGCCATTGCTTCTCGCCGTGCGACAGCCAGGTGGCCGGGTGGGCGGCGCGGTCAGTCAACCCCACGACGTCGAGCATCGCTTCCGCTCGCCGGCGTCCATCGCGATTGCCGAACCTGAACTCGGCGGCGAGGTGGAGGTTCTCCAGCACCGTCAGCTCCTCCAGCACGCTCGCCACCTGGAACTTGATGCTCATCCCGAGCCGGGCGACCCGGAACGCCTCCCAGCCGGTGATGTCGCGGCCGCGGAAGCGCACCGTGCCCGAGCTCGGCCGGATGGCTCCGCTCAGAATCTTGAAAAAAGTCGATTTGCCGGCGCCGTTGGGACCGATCACGCAGCGCAGCTCGCCGGCGTCGACGCTCAGATCGAGGTGAACGGCGCGCAGGCCTCCGAAGTGCTTCGTCAGTGCCGTGACCTCGAG
>QHSB01000611.1 GCA_003220335.1 Candidatus Rokuibacteriota bacterium | reverse complement strand
AGCGTGCCGGCGGGGACGTACTCGCAGCCGCAGTCCGTCACGCTCAGCGACACGACGAGCGGAGCGACCATCTACTACACCACCGACGGCAGCACGCCCACGACGTCCTCGACCCGATACACGGGCGCGATCGCGGTCACGCGGACCACGACGGTCAAGGCGATGGCGGCGAAGGCGGGGATGGTCGACAGCGCCGTGGCCACCGCCACCTACACCTTGCAGGCGGCCGCGCCCACCTTCAATCCGCCCGGCGGGTCATACACCCTGCCGCAGTTCGTCGAGATCTCGGATAGCAGCCCGGGCGTGACGATCTACTACACCACGGATGGGAGCACGCCGACGACCGGGTCGACGCAGTACACGGGCTCCGCCATCCCGGTCATCCACACGACCACGATCAAGGCGATCGCGGTCGCCCCCGGCTGGTCTCAGAGCCCGGTGGCCAGCGCGACATATACGTTCCCATTGGGACTGTAGAAGCGACGGACACCCGGCCGGCGCCTCTGGTCTCGTGCCGCATGACGAGCCAGACGCGCCGGCCGGGGATCGTGCTCACTCGAAGGTCGCGGTGAGAGCAGCTCCCACGCGATTGTTGACGTAGTTGAAGATCCTAACTTTGGAGTCGAGCTCCACGCGCGTGTAGCGGAGGCTGAGCGTGAGGGCGCGGCTCAGCTTGTAGGCGATCTCGACGCTCCCCTCGATGGTCGTGTCACGCCGGTGGCCGCCGGTGGTGGTGATTCCCGTCGTCGTGGCAAAGGTCCCCGCCTGCAAGAAGGTGCTCTCCGTGTGCGATCCGCGCAGGCTCACCGTGAGCGGCGGCGCCGGCTCGACGCGGATCTCCAGCGCGCTGCGCTGCTGGCGTACGACGCCCGCGTTCACCGTCGTCGCGAACGTTTCCGCCAGCGATCGGCTCGACGTCGCGATGAGCGTCATCCAGCGTCCTCGATAGGTTCCCTGCGCCAGATACTCGATGCCGGTGCCGTCGTCGCCCTTGACGGCATCCGTCGCGAAGTACCCGACGCGGGCCTCGACGAGGTATCGAGGCCGCAGGTCGCGACGGATGCCGACGTCGCCGCGCCAGATGTCGAAGGCGGCGCTGCCGTCGGGCTCGCGATGCGTGAAGGATGCGGTGGCGCTGGCGATCATCTGGGGATCGACCTCGCGGGTGAGACTCACGCGCCCGAGGTGACCGGTGAAGTCGGGCGAGACGCGGAACCGCGCGATGGTGTACTCGTAACCGAGCGCGATCACGTTGCGGGGCAGCGCCTGGAGCGTGCCGTCGAGTCCCAGGACGTGGATCTCGGTATGCTCATCCGTGAGCGTCGCGGCTGTCGTCGGCCCCCCCGTCGTCCCGCTCGTGGAGAAGTCGATGAGGGTGAAGTTGTACCTCGGCATGATCGACCACGTGTCGTGCGCGTGCCGGAGGGAGGCGCCGAAGAGCTCCGTGGTCACCACGCGGCGGGTGCGCTGCAGGTTGAGCGGGTCGGCGAGCGCCGGCTCATCGGTCTGGTCGAAGTGCTCGGTGGCACGCAGGGTGAGCCGGTCCGTCAGCCCGAGGGTGCCGTTGGCATCGAAGAGATGGAACAGTAGGATATCGTCCTGGACGACGGAGGAATGCACGAGGCTCGGACTGTAGGAGAGGTTGGCTTCGTTGCTCCCGCTGAGAAAGCGGGCTGCGAGGCCCGGCGTGAGCGTTTCGCGGTAGTCGGCCGTCCGATGATTCGGCGTGCGGAAGAAGTTGTCGTTGTACTCGCCCTCGACGCGCACGAACCCCCTGAGCGCGAACGGCCGGACGTCCGGCGGCCCGACCGGCACGATCGGCGAGGGCGGCGCCGGTGCGAGGGTCGGCGCCTGGGGAAACGCCGGCGGCGGAAACTGCGCGCCCGCGGACGGCGGTGCCGGCTCGCCCGCCAGCGGCGGGGGCTGGGGCTCCGTGGGCGCGGGCGCCGGCACGACCGGGGTGTCAGGCTCCGGCGCGGGTGGGGGCGGTGGCGCTTGAGCGAACGCTGCGCCGGCCGCGAGCAGCAGGATCGCGGTCACGCCCGTCAGGAGCTTCGAAACACGGTCGAATGCCACGCGAGTCGCTCGACGTGCGGGAGCATCGCCCCGAAGAGGAGCCGTGTCAAATCGGGATCCGCGTGAGGGCTCGGCGTGGGCTCGCATCTGTCGGGCCGTCGGGCTCGCCGGCCTCGCCTTGTTCATCGTCGCCGCCTTCACGCCCCTGCCGAGCCTCGTCGAGCGATGGCTGGCCATCCCGGCCAGGCTCGAGCCGGCCGACGCGCTGGTCGTGCTCGCGGCGGGCCTGAACAACGACGGCGTCCTCAGCAACAACTCGCTGCGCCGCGCCCTCCGTGGGATCGCGCTCTACAACAAGGGGCTGGCGCCGCTGCTCGTGCTGTCGGGGGCGCCGGCGCAGACGGGTGGACGACCCGAGGCACAGGTTCGTGCCGACCTGGCCGGGGAGCTCGGCGTGCCGCCGGCGGCCGTGGTCCTGCTCGGCACGGCGCGAACGACGAGAGAGGAAGCCGTCGAGGTCGGCAAGCTCCTCAAGCCGCGGGGTGTCCAGCGCATTCTGCTCGTGACCGACGGTGATCACATGGCGCGGGCGCTTCCCCTCTTCGAGCGCGCCGGGTTCGAGGTGCTGCCGGCTCCCGTCTTCGACACCGTCTACGACGCCGCGGGTCCTGAGGACCGCCTCTCGACCAGCCGCTCGATGCTCATGGAGCTCGGCGCGCGCCTCTACTATCGGGCCGCCGGGTACTTGTGACCGACAAGGAGCACGCATGCAGGAGCTCTTCATCCTCGGGGTGGTGGTGCTGACGTCGGCGGCGGCGGGTGTCTTCGCGGTGAGAGGACTCGCGTGGTCGGTGGGGGCCCTCGCCGCGGCCGTCCGGGCGACGCTCGAATTCGTCGGCGCGGGCCTGGTGTTCTTCGTGCTCAACCTCGTGGTCGGGGTGGCGACCATTCTCATCCTGCGAATGCTCGGCGGCGGCCCCGTCTCCGTCTACGTCGTCAACGACGTCGCGCTCCTCGCGCTGTCGTTGTTGCAGGGGCTCGCCTTTCAGTGCTGGCGGCAGGCCGCCCGCGCCACCGGGGGCACCCTGCGCTGACGCGCGGCGTGGCGTCAGTGGCC
>QHSB01000133.1 GCA_003220335.1 Candidatus Rokuibacteriota bacterium | reverse complement strand
CGAAGACGACGACCTAGACGACGACGACGAGGACGACGACGAGGACGAGGACGAGGACGAGGCGGACGAGGAGTAGTCCAACCCCCAGGGGAGGCGGAACCCATGGTCCTAGTCAGCGGTGAAGGGCTGCAGTTACTGCTGCGGTGGTTTCATTTCCTCGCGGGCATCACGTGGATCGGAATGCTGTATTACTTCAACTTCGTGCAGACTCCGTTCTTCGCGACCGCCGAGCCGCAAGTCCGCTCGGGGATGATCGTGGGCAGCCTGGTCGGCCGCGCGCTGTGGTGGTTCCGGTGGGGCGCGATGTTCACCTTCATCACCGGCTGGCTCATCGTCCTGCACGTGATGTTCGCGCAGTACGCCGGCGTCCGTGAGTTCTTCGCCAGCTCGTACGGCTGGAAGATCTTCTTCGGCGGCATGCTGGGCAGCCTGATGTGGTTCAACGTGTGGTTCGTGATCTGGCCCGCCCAGCAGGTCATCATCGCGTCGGCCACGCAGGTCGCGAAGGGTGGTCAAGCCATTGCCGAAGCGGCGGCGCGCGGTCAGCGCGCGGGCTTCGCGTCGCGCACGAATGTGCTCCTCTCGATCCCCATGCTCTTCTTCATGGGCGCCGCCAAGCACCTCACCATGCCCGAGCCCACGGGTCGCGGCGCGAAGATCGGCGCGCTGGTGCTGCTCGTCGTGGTCCTCGCCGCCGCCGAGATCAACGCGATGGTCGGCACGACCGGCGCCGGCAAGAAGATGCTCAGCACGCTAACCGGGACCTTCTGGGGCGGCTTCATCCTGACGGCCATTTGCTTCTTCGGTCTCACCATCCTGCTGCACTGACCCATTGACGGACCGGGGGGAGCGCGCGCCGCTCCCCCCTATTTCAGATAGGCGGCCAGTGCCGGTATCTCCGGCGCGAGCGCGGGCTGCGGCGGCATGACGTTGGTCGCGCGCTTGGGCTTGTAGCCGGGCGGATAGCTTCCCTTCAGAATCCTCGCCTCCAGCAACTCGCGGGACGAGCCCTTGACGGGCGGGCCCACAGGGCCGGACTGCGAGGGGTCAACCGCGTGGCACTGCGTGCACTGCGAGAGATAGACCTGACGGCCCCGCTCGGCGAGAGGATCGCTCGGCGACTGCGAGCAGCCGCCGGCGAGCGCGGCAAGGACGGCGACGAAGGCGAGGCGAGGCCGCATCGGCCGCCGACTCTACCACACACAAAAGGTTCGGGGGCCCGATGGCCCCCGAACCCCCATGCGAACGATGATGTGGTTGTGCGGTTACGAGGTGGCGACGGCTAAGGGCGCAGCCGGGTGCGCGCGGCGTCGAAGTCGAAGACGCGCGCGGGCCGCGTCTGGCGCGGGCGCCGGTCGATCATCTCGGCGCGCCCGTCGAGCATGGCGAGCGTCTCGTCCTCGGTGAACAGGGGCGCGGGCGCGGACCGGAGGGCGAGCCGGATGCCGGCGAGCGCGAAGCGCAGGCGCCACCAGGTGCGGCCGACGCTGATCCAGCGCGGCGCGGGGATGGGCGGAGCGACCGGCTCGGGCGCCGGCAGGTAATACACGTTCGACGAGACCGCCACCGTCGAAGACATCGCCAGGTTCGCCCGCGAATCCCTCACGCTAGCCCCCGCTCTTCCATGAGCGCCGAGACACGACGATAGGCGCCCGTGAGTGCCTGATCGAACGACTCTTCCAATCGATACGCGGCCATCGCGGCCGAGACGCGCTCGCGCTCGGAGGCGGCCTCGAGCGCCCGCGCCCGGGCGTCGGCGGCGCACGCCGCCAGGGTGGCGCCGGCATCGGCCAGCGAGAAGATCGAGCCGACGATGCGCGGCTCGCCGGCATCGGGATGCGCGGTCGGCGCGGCGAGCGTGACCGGCTTGCGCCGCGCCGGCGCCTCGATCCGGCTCGCCAGCACGATGCTGGGGCGCCAGAGGACGACCTCGGACGTTGGAGCCTTGACCCGGGGCTGCTCGGCGGCGCGTCGTGGCTTCTTCATACGCATCCTCTTAATGGCAACGATGGTGCCACGCCGGATGCGCTCTAAGTACGTGTGGGGTCAGGCGTCGTAGAACATTCCTCGGAGGGCCGTCCCGGGAGGATCTCCGGGGCAGGCGGAGAAACTCCTAGGAGCGCTTTTCGAGGCTGAAGTCGCGGATCTTCTTGTTGAGCGTCTTGACGTCCACGTCCAGCACGCGCGCCGCACGGGCCTTGTTCCAGCCCGTGGCGTTGAGCACGCGCTCCACGTGGCGCCGCTCGACGTCGGCGAGCGGCACCAGCACGGGGTCGGCCTCGCTCTCGACGGCCGCCGGGGAGCGCACGCGCGAGAGCTCGGGTGGCAAGTCGGCGGCGTACACGTCGGAGCCCTCGTGGAGGATCTGCAGCCGCTCGACGAGGTTCCGGAGCTCGCGGATGTTGCCGGGCCAGTCGTAGGCCATGAGGCGTTCGAGCGCGTCCTTCGCGAAGGACAGCGGCTTGCGCGCGCCGACGTTGGCGCTCAGGAAGTGCTGGACGAGCAGCGGGACGTCCTCGCGGCGCTGACGCAGTGCCGGCACGTCGACGACGACCGTGCACACACGATAGAAGAGGTCCCAGCGGAAGCGGCCTTCGGTGGCCTCGCGCGTGAGGTCCTTGGCCGTCGCGGCCACGATGCGCACGTCCACGTGAAAGGCGCGCTCCTCGCCCACGCGCCGCACCTCGCCGGAGTCGAGCGTGCGGAGCAGGCGCACCTGCATGGCCGCCGACATCTCGCCGATCTCGTCCATGAACAGGGTGCCGCCGTTGGCGGCCTCGAAGAGACCGACGCGCGAGGTGACGGCGCCGCTGAACGCCCCCTTGCGGTGGCCGAACAGCTCCGTCTCCAGCAGTGTGTCGGGCAGCGCGCCGCAATTGATCGACACGAACGGGCGCCCGGCGCGCTTGCTGCGGAGGTGGATGGTGCGCGCCACCAGCTCCTTGCCGGTGCCGCTCTCGCCCTGGATCAGCACCGGGCTGTCGGTGGCGGCCACACGCCCGATCACGCCGAGCACCTCGTTCACGGCCGGGCTTTCGCCGATGATCGTCGGGAGACCGTCGCGCCGGGTGATGACCTCGCGCAGCGCCCAGTTCTCGCGGCGCAGCGCCTTCTTTTCCGCCGCCTTCGCGACGACCTCGAGCAGCTCGGGATTCTTCCAGGGCTTGGTGATGAAGTCGTAGGCGCCGAGGCGCATCGCCTCCACCGCCGTCTCGACGTCGGCGTGGCCCGTCAATACGATCAGCTCGGCGTCCACGTCGGCGTCACGCGCCCACCGCAAGATGTCCAGTCCCGAGTGATCGGGCAGTTGGAGGTCCACGAGGGCAACGTCGAACCCTTCGCGCGCCAGGTGCGCCATCGCATCGCCGCCCGAGGCGGCCTCGGCGACGGTGAACGGGGAGCGCGAGAGGACGGCGACCAGCAAACTCCGAACGTTCTTGTCGTCGTCGACGACGAGCACGTGGATCGCGTCCGACATCTGGACGCCATGATAGCACCTCCAGTACACTACCCACCTCAGGAGGACCGCTCGCAATGTCGCAACCCCCGGCTCTCCGCATCGAGGGAGCCCGGCAGAACAACCTCAAGAACGTCTCGGTCGAGATCCCGCACGATCGCCTCACCGTCATCACCGGCGTCTCCGGCTCGGGCAAGTCGTCGCTGGCGTTCGACACGCTGTTCGCCGAGGGGCAGTGGCGATACATCGAGTCGCTCTCGACGTACGCGCGGATGTTCCTCGAGCGGATCGACCGGCCCGACGTCGACCGCATCGAGCAGATCCGTCCCGCGGTGGCCCTCGAGCAGAAGAATCCCGTGCGCACCGCACGCTCCACCGTCGGCACCGCGACCGAGATCTACGATTACCTCCGACTGCTCTACGCGAAGGTCGGCCGCGTGCACTGCGCCGCCTGCGGTGCGCCGGCCGCCAGCCACCACTCGGCGACGACCATCGCCGACGCCCTGCTGGGCGAGCACCCCGGCGCGCGGGCCCTCGTGACCTTTCCGCTGCCGGTCCCGACGGGGGTGCCCCCGGCGGAGGTGTGGGCCGCCCTCACGCGCCGCGGATTCGCGCGCGTCCGCCTGGACGGCGAGGTCGTGGACCTGACGACACCGCCGCCCGCCACCCTCCGCGCGCCGGAGCTCGACGTCGTGCTGGACCGCGTCGTGCTCGCCGCCGACGGCCGCGCGCGCCTCGTGGATTCGCTGGAGACGGCGCTGCGCGAGGGCGGCGGGCGGGTCGCGGTGGACGTTGTGGGCGCCGCGCGGCGCGCGTTCACCGAGGAGTTCCGCTGCGGGGCGTGCGGCGCCGCGCTCGAGCGGCCGCAGCCGCTGCTCTTCTCCTTCAACCACCCGCTGGGCGCCTGCGCGGAGTGCAAGGGCTTCGGCAACGTCCTCAAATACGACGAGTCGCTCGTCGTCCCCGATCGCGCGCTCAGCCTCGGCGCGGGCGCGATCGAGCCGTGGACGCACCCGTCGGGCAAGTGGTACCAGCGCGAGCTCGTCCGCGCCGCGCGGCGCTCCGGCGTGGACCTGAATGTCCCGTGGGAGCGCCTCGGTGAGCGCGAGCGCCGGCTCGTCTACGACGGCGACGGCAAGTTCCCCGGCATCAACGGGTTCTTCGAGGAGATCGAGTCCTACCGCTACAAGCTGCACGTGCGCGTCTTCCTCTCGCGCTACCGCACCCAGTCTCCTTGCCCCGTGTGCGCGGGCGCGCGGCTCAAGCCGGCCGCGCTCGCCGTGAAGGTGGCGGGGCTGACCATCGCGGAGTTCACGGGCCTCACGATCGAGCGCGCGGCGGCCACCGTCGAATCCCTGAGCCTCACGGCGTGGGAGGCGGCGGTCGGGCGCGAGATCCTGCGCCAGCTCGCGGCCAAGCTGACCTTCCTGCTGCGCGTCGGCCTCGGCTACCTCACGCTCGGCCGCCAGACCCGCTCGCTCTCGGGCGGCGAGGCGCAGAGAATAAATCTGGCAAATCAGCTTGGCTCGCAGTTGGTGGGAACTCTGTACGTGCTCGACGAGCCATCCATTGGACTCCATAGTCGCGACACCGCGAGGCTGGCCGACCTCTGCCGCGAGCTCGCCACGGCCGGCAACACGGTCGTCGTCGTCGAGCACGACCGCGCCTTCATCGAAGCCGCCGACCACGTGATCGAGCTCGGCCCCGGCTCGGGCGAGCGCGGCGGCGAGGTAGTCTTCAGCGGCTCGCAGGACGAGTTCCGCAAGACCACGCGCTCGCTCACCGCGCGCTATCTCACCGGGCGCGAGTCGATCCCCGCCCCGCTCTCGCGCCGCCCGGGCCGCCGCCAGCTCGTCCTCACCGGCGCGCGCGAGCACAACCTGAAGGACCTCACGCTGCGGCTGCCCCTCGGCACCCTCACCGTCGTCACCGGCGTGTCGGGCTCCGGCAAGTCCACGCTCGTGCACGACACGCTCTATCGCGCCGTCGCGCGCGCCTTCAAGACCGAGTTCCAGACGCCGGGCGCCTACACCGCGGTGACGGGCATCGAGTATCTGAAGGGCGTGCGGCTCATCGACCAGGAGCCGATCGGGCGCACGCCGCGCAGCAATCCCGTGACCTACGTGAAGGCCTTCGACGAGATCCGCAAGCTCTACGCCGCCCTGCCGCGCGCCAAGGCGCTGGGGCTCGGCGCCGGCGCGTTTTCCTTCAACGTGCCGGGTGGCCGCTGCGAGTCGTGCCAGGGCGACGGCTTCCAGAAGCTCGAGATGTACTTCTTCGAGGATGTGTACGTGTCCTGCCAGGAGTGCGAGGGCCGCCGCTATCGTCCCGAGGTGCTCGGCGTCAAGCATCGCGGCAAGTCGATCGCCGACGTGCTCGCGCTCACGGTGGACGAGGCGGTGGATTTCTTCGCGGCCACCCCGGCCCTCTCGCGCCGCCTGCGCGTGCTGCAGGACGTCGGGCTCGGCTACCTGCGGCTCGGGCAGCCCGCCACCACGCTCTCGGGCGGCGAGGCGCAGCGGCTGAAGATCGCCGCGGAGCTGGCCGCGCGCGCCGCCGGCGAGATGCTCTACGTGCTGGACGAGCCGACCACCGGCCTGCACCTCGACGACATCAAGAAGCTGCTCGTGGTCCTCCACCGGCTGGTGGACGCCGGCAATACCATCCTCCTCGTCGAGCACCATCTCGACGTCATCCGCGCCGCCGACTGGGTGGTGGACCTCGGTCCCGAGGGCGGCGATGAGGGCGGTGAGATCGTGGCCGAGGGCCCGCCCGAGGTCGTCGCGCAGACGGCGGGCTCGTACACGGGAAAATTCCTGGCTGAGATCCTGCCCAAGAACGGCGTGCCGAAGAACGGCCGGAAGTGATCTTTTACGGCTGGCGAATCGTCGCCGCCGCCTTCGTCGTCCTCTTCACCGCCTACGGCGCTCAGTACTGCTTCGGCGTCTTCTTCGCCGCGCTGCTCGACGAGTTCCGGTGGAGCCGTGCCGGCCTCTCCGGCGTGTTCTCGCTCTACGCGTTCGGCTACTGCATCGTCGGGTTTCCTGCCGGCCGGCTGACCGACCGCTGGGGCCCGCGCGTCGTCATCACCGCGGGGGCGCTCTTCCTCGGCATCGCGCTGGCGGCCATGGCGCTCGTCACCCGGCTCTGGGAGCCGTACGTGCTGTACGGTGTCCTCGGCGCCCTCGGCATGGGCACCGCCTACGTGCCCTGCAACAGCACGGTGGTGAAGTGGTTCGCGCGGCGCCGCGGCCTCGCCGTCGGCGTCGCCTCCACCGGCGGCTCGCTCGGGACGTTTGCGCTGCCGCCGCTCGCGCACTGGGTCGTCGCCGCCGTCGGCTGGCGCATCGCCTACGTCGGCTTCGGCGTCGGCGTGTTCGCGGCGCTGGCGCTGGCCGCCACCGTCATGCGGCGCGATCCGAGGTCGATGGGCCTCTCGCCGGACGGCGTGGAGGTGACGCCCGCGCGGTCCGACGCGCGAGCGGCTCGCGCCTGGAGCCTGGGCCGCGCGATGGGCACGAGCGTCTTCTGGCTGATCGCGGCGGCGTTCACGGCGACCTGGCTGGCCGTGTTCATCCCGCTCGTGCACCTCGTGCCCTTCGCCCGCGACCTCGGCTACACCGCCGGCACCGGCGCGTGGCTCGTCAGCGCGCTGGGCGCCGGCGCAGTGGTCGGTCGGCTCGCGATGGGCCCCGTCTCGGACCGCGTGGGCCGCCGCCCGGCGCTCGTGGCGGGGACGACCCTCCAGGCGGTCGCGTTCCTGGCCTTCTCGGCTGTGCAGGGGCTCGACGGCCTCGTCCTCACCGCCGCCGCCTTCGGCTTCTCCTACGGCACGATCTCGGCCCTGTTTCCGGCGATCGTCGGCGATTTCTTCGGACCGGACCAGGCGGGCACCCTGGTGGGCTTCCTCTTCATGCTGGCCGGCTCGATCGCGGCCTGGGGCCCGTTGGCGGCCGGGCTCGTCTACGACGCCACCGGCGGCTACGGTCTGGTCTTTCGGCTGGCGGCCGGGGCGAACGTGGTGGCGGCGGTCCTCTTGGGCCTTGCGCGGCCACCCCGAAACTAGGTAAAGTTCTTGCAGCCGGACCCCGCGCAGCCGGTGGGAAAAAGTTTTCATGGGTTGTGAGTAGGTTCTGGAAGAACCTATACTCGCGGCACAAATCTGGGCTTGCGGCAGAAGTTGGCGCCGAGGAAGAACACCCTTCGAATGAGAACGGATCTCCAGCTCTCGAACGGTCGCGCCAGTGGGCTCGTCGACGTCCTCGACCGGGTTCTCGACAAGGGCTTGGTCGTGGCCGGGGATGTCAAGATCTCCCTCGCCGAGGTCGAGTTACTCACGATCCGGATACGTCTGATCGTCTGCTCCATCGACAAGGCGCAGGAGATCGGCCTCGACTGGTGGAAACACGACGCTCACCTCTCTCCGAACCGCAATCGTCTGTCTGCGGAAAATGATGAGTTGCGCCGCCAGGTGCGGCTGCTCGAGCGCAAAGTCGCTTCGCTCACGTCGCGGAAGGGTGGCAGCACCCGGCGCGACGGTGGTCGAGATGCGAACCGACAAGGAGACTGAGCGATGCCAGTCGAACGGACAAGCGGCGGCACAAGCCTCATCGACGTCCTCGACCGTGTGCTGGACAAGGGCATCGTCATCGACGCCTGGGTCCGCGTCTCGCTCGTCGGCATCGACCTGATTACGGTCGAAGCCCGGGTCGTCGTGGCGTCGATCGAAACCTACCTCAAGTATTCCGAGGCCGTCGGCTCACTCACGCCCGCGTCGAGGCCCGCGATCGACGGCCGGGGCACCGAGGCGGTGATCGCCGAGAATGCGGCCCTGCGGGCCCAGATCGCGGGTACGCGCCGCGAGGGCACCGCCGCACGGAGACTGCGCCGGCCGTGAACCGAAATGCCGCGCTGCGCACCGTGGTGCGGCGCCGGGCCAAGGTCGACGCCTCCGATCGGTTGAAACTGGCGGAGGCGCTGCTCGGGACCGATGATCTCGCGACCTGTGCCCAGCGCGCGCTGGACTGGCTCGGCCGCTCGGCCGGCGTCACGCGCGGCCTCTGTCTCGTAGGATCGCCGGACACCCTCACCGTTCTCGAGCCCATCGCCACACTCGGCGTGCGCGGCCCGCGCGTCCAGTCGTTCACGCTCGATCTCGAAGCCCAGGACGATCCGCTGGTTGCCGCCAGCATCGGCGTCGGAGCGAGCGTCTTCGGCGGGAACGGCCGCCCGGCGCCCCGGACGCCGCTCGAGTCGGGCCGTTTCATCGCCGCCCCGCTCCACGCGCGTCAGACGCTCGAGGAGTACCCGGTCGGCCTGCTGCTCGTCGCGCCGAGCGACCCGGACGTCGAGGCCGAGGCGAAGTGGGTCGCGGGCCTGCTCGGCCCGCGCCTCACCGCGCTGCGGGCCGCCCAGCGCCGGCTGGAGGGCGAGCGGCGCATTCTCCGCGAGCGGACGCTGCTCTACAACATCATCAACGCGGTGTCCGACCCGATCCTCCTGACCGACACCGAGGGTCGCATCACCGTCGCCAACGCGCGCGCCGAGGCGTTGCTCTCGGCGGGCGAGGACGAGAGCGAGGGTCGGCGCCGCGCCATCGCGCTCAACAACATGCTCTTCTCCTCGGCCCTCACCCGGCGCGCCATCGAGGGCGCCGAGCCGTGGCGCCACGAGCTCCTGCTCGTGGACCCGGTCGACGGCTCCGACCTGCTCTTCGAGCTGCTCAGCACCGTCACCGTGGACCCGCGCGAGGGCACGGGCATCGTGTCCATCCTCCGTAACGTCACGGACCTGCGCCGGGCCACCCAGGAGATCGAGGAGAACTATCGCAAGCTGCGGCTGGCGGAGGCGGACGCCCGCGCCGAGCGCGACCGTCTCGACCTCATCATCGACTCGGTGGCCGACCCGATTCTCGTCACCGACCCGAACGCCAACATCGTGATGATGAACGCGCCCGCCGAGCGCCTGTTCACGGCCGAGCGCGCCGCCGGCGCGGAGGCGCGCCGCACGGTGCAGGCGAACGACGCGCACTTCTCCTCGTTCGTGTCGAACCTCTTCTTCGAGCCGGGCGCGATGCGGCGCAGCGGGTCCATCGGTCTCGTGGACCCGCGCACGGGCGCCCCCCTGCCCGTGGAGGCCATCTCCGGCAAGATCGTGTCGGAGCACGGCGAGGTCACGGCCATCGTGACCATCCTGCACGACCGCACCGAAGAGCTGGAGCGCGCGCGCCTGTACGAGCAGCTCAAGCGCGCCTCCAGCGAGCTGGAGCAGAAGGTCCGCGAGGCCACCGCCGAGCTGACCCGCCAGAACGAGCTGCTGCGCCGCTCACACTTCGAGATCGAGCAGGCGTCGGCGGCCAAGTCGCAGTTCCTGGCCAACATGTCGCACGAGTTCCGCACGCCGCTCAACGCAATCCTCGGCTACACGAGCATGCTGCTCAAGGGCGTGACGGGCGAGCTCACGCCGCACCAGCGGCGCAACCTCGAGCGCGTGGACAGCAACGCGCACCACCTGCTGGCCATCATCAACGACATCCTCGACATCTCCCGCATCGAGGCGGGCAAGATGCCGCTCACGCTCACGCAATTCGACCTCAAGGACCTCGTGGCCGAGGTGCTGGCCGAGGTGGAGCCGATCATCTCGCGCTCCCAGCTGGCGGTGACGAGCCACCTGGCCGGCGACGTCCCGCTGCTCAAGACCGACCGCCAGAAGATCAAGCAGATCGTCATCAACTTCCTGACCAACGCCATCAAGTTCACGCCGCAGGGATCCGTCGAGGTGCGCGCGGGGTACATGTCGGATGCGGACCACATTGCGATCTCCGTCGCGGATAGCGGGATCGGCATCTCTGCCGAGGACCGCGAGCGCATCTTCGAAGATTTCCGCCAGGCCGACAACTCGCCCACTCGCGAGTACACCGGAGCCGGTCTCGGGCTCGCCATCTGCCGGCGCCTGGCCGGCATGCTCGACGGGGCCATCACGCTCGACAGCGAGGTCGGCCGCGGCTCGACCTTCACGCTCTCCGTACCGCGTGAGGTGAAGCGCGCATGAGCCGGCGGCGGGCCGCGGCGGCCAAGGCGACGCCCGTGGCGGCGAAGGCGCCGCTGATCCTCGTCGTGGACGACTTCGCGGACAACCGCGAGATGTACAGCCAGTTCCTGTCATTCTCCGGCTATCGCGTGGCGGAGGCGCAGAACGGCCACGAGGCGCTCGAGAAGGCGTTCCAGCTCGCACCCGACCTGATCGTGATGGATCTCTCGCTGCCGGGCCTGGACGGCTGGGAGGCCACGCGGCGGCTCAAGGCCGACGACCGCACCCGCGTCATCCCCGTCATCGCCCTGACCGGCCACGCCCTCGCCGGCCATTCGAAGGGCGCGATGGACGCCGGCTGCGACGCGTTCATCACCAAGCCGTGTCTGCCCGAGCGGTTGCTCGAAGAGATCAAGTCGATGCTGAAAGGCTAACCGGACATCCCGGAGAGAGGACCCTAGCGATGCCTCCCAAGCCGAAACCTTCCCGCCGCTCCCGCGGCCGGCCCGCCCGGACGGCGGACAAGAAGGAAAAGGCCGCGCCGCGCAACGGTCCCGCCGGATCCCGGGTCATCCGCGAGATGTCGCCGCGGACGGTGCCGGCCGTGCCGAAGGCCGGCGCGAAGCCCGTGGAGAGCCGCGGCAAGTACGTGTACTGCGTCATCCGGTCGGAAGATGCGCTGCGCTTCGGCGCCATCGGCCTCGGCACCGTTCCCGCCGAGATCTCGACCGTGCATTACAAGGACATCGCGGCCGTCGTCTCGGACACGCCGATCGAGGTCCTCGACGCCACCCGCGAGAACGTGCTGGCCCACGAGCGCGTGAACGAAGCGGTCATGCGCGACCACACGGTCATCCCGATGTCGTTCGGCACCGTGTTCAAGACGCGCGACGACATCATCGAGCTGCTGCGTGGCGCCTACAGCGCGTTCATCGACGTGCTCCTCAAGATGGAGGACAAGGTCGAGTTCGGCCTCAAGGTGCTCTGGGAGCGCGACGAGGTCGTCAAGCAGATCGAGCGCGAGGACGACGACGTCCGCCAGCTCAAGGGCGAGATCTCGTCGCAGAGCGGTCCCACGTACTTCGCGCGCGTGCAGTACGGGCGGCTGGTCGAGGGCGCGCTCCAGGCGCGCTCCGAGCGCTACGTGAGCGAGATCTTCGAGTCGCTGCGCGACGTGGCCGTCGCCTCGCGCGCCAACAAGCCCATCGGCGACAAGATGATCATGAACGCCGCCTTCCTCGTCTCCCGTGACCGCGAGCAGGCCTTCGACGCGAAGGTCAAGGCCGTCGGTGCCAAGTACGCGCACCTGACGTTTCGCTACACCGGACCATGGCCGCCCTACAACTTCGTCAACATCCGGCTGAAGCTCGAGCGGGCCGCGCCGGGGAGCTGATGCCGTGAGAGCCAGCCTGCGAGCCTACGCGGTCGCCGTGGCCGCCGTGGCCGGCGCCGCCGTCGTGGCCCTCGCGCTCCGCCCGGCCCTCCAGGGCGCCGTGGCGCCGCTCTTCCTGGCCGCCGTCGTCCTCGCCTGCTGGTACGGCGGGCTCCGGCCGGGCCTCGTCGCCACCGTCCTGTCGCTGGTCATCACCGAAGCGGTCTTCTTCCCGCCGTTCCTCGTGCTCGGCACCGCCGCGATCGTGCGCGCGAGTGCCTTCGCCGTCGTCGCGCTCCTCACCGCCTCGCTGTACACGCGCGCGCGCGACGCGCGCGAGCGCGCCGAGGCCCTGGCGCGGGCGCGCGAAGACCTCGTGCGCCAGGAGCAGGCCGCGCGCGCCGACGCCGAGACGGCCGGACGCTCCAAGGACGAGTTCCTGACCACCCTCTCGCACGAGCTGCGCACGCCGCTCAACGCGCTCATGGGCTGGGTCTGGTGGCTGCGCCGCGGGGACCTCGACGAGGAGCGCCAGGAGCGGGCGCTGGAGACGATCGAGCGCAGCACGACCTCGCTCGCCCAGCTCGTCGAGGACCTGCTCGACGTCTCGCGCATCATCACCGGCAAGCTGCGGATCTCGGCGCGCGCGGTGGAGCCGGCGGCGGTGGCGGCGGCGGCCGTCGACGCCGTGCGGCCCGCGGCGGCCGCCAAGTCGATCGCGCTCGGCGTGAGCGTCGACCCGGCGGTGGGGACCGTGCTCGCGGATCCCGACCGCCTGCAGCAGATCCTCTGGAACCTCCTGTCCAACGCGATCAAGTTCACGCCCGACAAGGGACACGTGGACCTCACGCTGCAGCGCGTGGGGACCGACGTCGTCATCCAGGTGCGCGACACGGGCCAGGGCATTCCGGCGGCGGTCCTGCCGCACGTCTTCGACCGGTTCCGTCAGGCCGACGCACGGCGGCCGATCACCGGTCTCGGCCTCGGCCTGTCGATCGTGCGGCACCTCGTCGAGGTGCACGGCGGGACGATCCGCGCCGAGAGCCCCGGAGAGGGCCTGGGCGCGACGTTCAGGGTGACCCTGCCCGTGCACGCGACCGCCGGGGTCGCCGCGCCGGTGATTCCGCCGCGCGCGCAGGGGCCGCGGCTCGACGACCTCCGCATCCTCGTGGTGGAGGACGACGCCGACGCGCGGCTCTGGCTCAAGGACAGCCTCGAGCACCTCGGCGCCGTCGTGCTGGTGGCGACCTCCGTGCAGGAGGCGGTCGAGACGTTCGAGCGCGACACGCCGCACGTGCTGGTGTCCGACATCCGGCTCCCCGACGCCGACGGCTACGCGCTGCTCCAGCGCGTCCGCGCCGCGGACGCCAGGCGTGGCCGGCACACGCCCGCGATCGCGCTCACCGCGTATCCGCGCGTGGAGGATCGCGCGCGGGCGCTCGAGGCCGGCTTTCAGATGCACGTCCCCAAGCCGGTGGCGCCGGACGACCTCACGGCCGCGATCGCGTCGCTCGCCGGTCGAGGCGGCGGCCTGTCGTGATCATCATCGACACGCTCCTCATCGGCGGCATCAAGTTCGTGCTCAACAAGATCGTCGACGCCGTCGACAGCCAGCTCAACGACGACGGCGTGCTGCGTGAGGAGCTGCTGGCCGCGCAGATGCAGCTGGAGCTGGGCGAGATCTCCGAGAAGGAGTTCGCGACCCTCGAGGCCGACCTGCTCGCCCGCCTGCGCGAGATCCGTGAGCGCCAGCGAGGGCCGACGCCGGCGCCGGGCGAGATGCGGATCGTCGGGATCGAGGCGCGGTTCGACGACGGCTCGGGCGACGCCGACGCCGAGGACACCGCCGCCGAGCGGTGACGCCGGCGGCGCGATTCCGCTTCTTCGGGGGCAAGGGCGGCGTCGGCAAGACCACGACCGCCGCCGCGGCCGCGCTGGCCGCGGCCGAGCGCGGCCGCCGCGTCCTGCTCGTCTCCACCGATCCCGCCCACTCGCTCGGCGACGCCCTCGACCGCCGGCTCTCCGCGCGCCCGTCGCGGATCGCCACGCGCCGCGGCGCGCTGGCCGCCGTCGAGCTGGACGCCGACCGCGCGCTGGAGCGCTGGCTGGCCGCGCGGCGGCGGCCGCTGCGCACGATCGCCGCGCGCGGCACCTATCTGGACGAGGACGACGTCGATCGCCTGCTCGCGCTCTCGCTGCCGGGTGTCGACGAGCTGATCGGTCTCATCGAGCTGCACCGGCTCGCGACCGCCGCCCCGCGCGACGAGGTCGTCGTCGACACCGCGCCCACCGGGCACACGCTTCGCCTGCTCGCGATGCCCGACACGCTCGCGCGCATCGCCGGCGTGCTCGCCGACATGCTCGCCAAGCATCAGTTCCTCGGCGAGACCCTGGCCGGCGGGCATCGGCGCGACGCCGCCGACGCGCTGGTCGCCGAGCTCGAGGGCGAGGCGCGGGCGCTGTACGCGCTGCTGCGCGACCCGGCGCGCAGTCGCTTCACGTGGGTCCTGCTGCCCGAGCCGCTTGCCGTGGCGGAGGCGCGTGACGGCGTGCGCGCGCTGGAGGAGGCGGGGATCAAGGTGGACGAGATCGTCGTCAATCGCGTCACGCCGGTGTCCGGCCGCTGCCCTCTTTGCACGGCGCGCGCCGCGGCCGAGCGTGAGGTGATGGCGCCGCTATCCGCGCTCTTCCCCCGCCGCCGGCTGTCGTTCGTCCCGGCGCTCGATCGCGAGCCGCGGGGGCCGGCGGGGCTGCGCGGCGTCGGCGCGGCGCTCGCCCGTGGCCGTGCGAGCGGTCGGACGTCGCGGAGCGGAAACCCTGCCGTCCGAGGTCAGCCGAGAAAAAGAGGAGAGCGGCACGCACGCCCCGCGACCGGCGATGTCCCGGCCTGGCTCGATGCGCTGGCGCCGCCGGGCGTCCGCGTGCTCGCGTTCGCCGGCAAGGGCGGCGTCGGCAAGACCTCCGCGGCGGCGGCCGTCGGCCTCGCGCTGGCCGAGCGCCGTCCCGACGCGCGCATCCTCGTGCTGTCGACCGATCCCGCGCATTCGCTCGGCGACGCCCTCGGGCTACCGCTCGGCGACGACGAGCGGCCGGTGCCCGGCCTGCCCGGGCTGGCCGCGCGCGAGCTCGACGCCACCGCCGCCTTCGCGCGGCGGCGTGAGCGCTATCGCGCCTCCGTCGACGAGGTCTTCGACGCGCTGTTGCGCGGCTCGCGCTTCGACATCGCCTACGACCGCGACGTCGTTCGTGAGCTGATCGACCTTGCCCCGCCCGGGCTCGACGAGCTGTTCGGGGTGCTCTCCCTCGTCGATACGGTGCTCGGACGTGGGCGGCAGGCGTACGACGTCGTCGTGCTCGATACGGCGCCCACCGGCCACGCGCTGCGCCTGCTCGCCATGCCGGACGCCGCGCTCGAGTGGGTCCACGCGCTGCTCGCCATCCTGCTCAAGTACCGGGCCGTGGTCGGTCTGGGCGAGCTGGCCTCGGACCTGCTCGACGTCGCCCGTGACCTGCGCGAGCTGGCGGCCCTGCTTCGCGATCCCGCGCGCACGCGCGTGGTGGCGGTGACGAGGCCCGGCGCGCTCCCCCGGCTCGAGACGGCGCGCCTGGTCCGCGGGCTCCGCCGCCTGCGCATCGCCGTGGGCGCCCTGCTCGTCAACACCGTCACGCCGCCGGGCTGCCGGCGCTGCCGGCGCGCCGCCGCCGTCGAGCGGCGAGAGATCGCCGCCCTCACCGCCGTCGTTCGCTCCGCCGCCGGACGGCGGTACGCTATGATCTCGGCTCCGGTCGAGGCGCCCCCGCCCGGCGGGATCGCGGGCCTCGCGCGGTGGCTCCGGAGGTGGCGGTGGGACGAGCGCTCGCAGGGCGGCCACGAGTGACCGACAGGAACGAGACGGCGACGTATCTGTACTGCCTGGTGAGACAGGATCGCGCACCCGTGCTCGCGCGCGCGCCCCGCGGTCTGCTCGCGACGGGTCGAGCGCGCGCGCTGGACGCCGGCGATGGCCTCTGGCTCGTCGTGGCCGACGCGCCGCTGTCGCGCTACGGGAGCGCGCCGCTGGAGACGCACCTGCGCGACCTCGAGTGGGTCGCCGCGTGCGCCACCGCCCACGAGGCCGTCGTGGAGTTCGCCGCGCGCGGGGCGACCATCGTCCCCCTGAAGCTCTTCACGCTCTTCAACGGCGACGAGCGCGCCGTCGCGCATATCCGCCGGCTGCGCCCGACGATCGACCGGGTGCTCGACCGCGTGGCCGGTCGCCAGGAGTGGGGTGTGCGCGTGCGCCTCGACGAGGTCGCCGCCCGCCGCCGTCACGTCGAGCGCGCGCGGCGCGTGACGGCCGGCGTCAGCTCGGGCACGCGCTTCCTCGTGCTCAAGAAGGAGCAGCAGCAGGCGGTGCGCGAGGCGCTCGCGCGCGGCCGCGAGGACGTGGACGCGGCTTTCGAGTCCCTTGCCAACGTCGCCGACGACGCACGGCGCCGGCCGCCGGACTCCGTCGAGGGCGCCGCGCGGCTGGTACTGGACGCCGTCTTTCTGCTCCCGCCGCGGCGCCTCGCGCGCTTCAAGAAGGTCGCGCGCGCCACCGCCACGCGCCTCGGCCGTCACGGCTACGAGCTGACGCTCTCGGGGCCGTGGCCGCCCTACAACTTCGTCGGAGGCGTCGCGTGAGCCGGCGGCCGCTGACCCGTGACGAGGCGCGCGCCATCTTCGCCACCACCGACACCTCGCTGCTGGAGGTCATCGACAATCTGCTGACCAAGGGCGTCGTCCTCAGCGGCGACGTGGTCCTCGGCATCGCGGGCGTCGACCTCGTCTACGCCCGGCTGTCCGTCCTGCTCTGCGCCGTCGACAAGCTGCTCGAGGCGCAGAGCGAGACGGGAGAGCGGCCCTGAACAGCGTCTACGTCTACGCGCTCCTCGGCGAGGCGCCGCGGCCCGACGCGGGTGCCGGCCTCTGCGCCGAGCCCCTGCGCGTCGTTCGCGTCGGCGATCTCGTGGCCGCCGTCGGCGAGATGGCCGAGCGGCCCGCCGTGAGCGAGGCGACGCTGCGCGCCCACGATGCGGTGATCCGCCGGCTCGCGGACACCGTCGACGCGATCCTGCCCGTGCGCTTCGGCTCGCTGCTCTCGGAGTCGGCGCTGACCGACGCGCTCGCTGTGCGCGGTCGCGAGCTGACGGAGGCGCTGGCGCTGGTCGCCGGCCGCGAGCAGATGACGCTGCGGCTCATGGGCGAGGCGGCGCCGCGGCCGGCGCCGGCCGCGGCGCCCGACCATCCCGAGCTCGGTCCCGGCGCCCGCTACCTCGCCGCGCGACGCGCCGAGTGGCGGCACGCGCACGAGGCGCCCGAGCTCGAGCCGCTGCGGCCGGCGCTGCAGCCCCTGGTGCGGGCGGAGCGCGTCACGCGCCACGAGACGCCGCCGCTGCTCGCGAGCGTGTATCACCTGATCGATCGCGGCGCGAGCGCCGTGTACCGGGGCGCCGTCGAGCGCGCCGGCAGCGCCGCGCTCGTGCGCATCGTGGCCACGGGGCCGTGGCCGCCGTACGCGTTCGCGCCCGAGGCGCTCGGATGAAGCCGCGCCCCCCCGGGGACGGCCAATCAAGCCGCGCATCGGTGCACGTCCGCGAGCTCGAGTCGCTGCGCGCGGAGCTCGAGCGGCGCGTGGGCGATCTCTCGCCGCCGCGCTGGAACGCCGATCCCGAGGACGTGCAGCGCTCGGTCGCGCGGCTCGTGCTCACGCTGGTCGAGTTCCTGCGCCAGCTGATGGAGCGCCAGGCGATCCGCCGCATGGAGGCCGGCAGCCTCACGCCCGAGGAGACCGAGGACGTGGGGCGCGCGCTCATGCGGCTCGAGGACACGATCCGCGACATCGGCAAGCGCTTCGGCCTTGCCCCCGGAGACCTCAATCTCGACCTCGGCCCGCTCGGCCGCCTGCTCTGACCCGCGCAGCCAAAGGAGCCTTCCCGTGGCGATGAAAACGCTCAAGGACAAGTACTGCATCGTCGGCGTCGGCGAAACGGAGTACTCGCGCGGCTCCGGCCGCTCGACCCGCGCCATGGCCGTCGAGGCCGTGCGCAAGGCCATCCTCGACGCCGGGCTGCGAGCCTCCGACGTCGACGGGATGCTCGACTACCAGTCCGGCGACTCGACGCTCGCCACTCACGTCGCGCCCGACCTCGGCATCCGGCTGAACTTCTACATGGACGTGGTCGGCGGCGGCTCCTCCACCGAGGCCCTCGTCGGTCTCGCCATGGGCGCCATCGAGACCGGGATGTGCAACACGGTAGCGATCTACCGCTCGATGAATGGCTACTCCGAGTTCCGTATCGGCGGCACCGGTGCGCGCGCCGCGCAGCCGGTGCGCGGGATGGATCTGGCCCAGGTGCCGTTCGGCATGCGCAGCGCCGGCCAGACCTTCGCGTTCACCTTCATGCGTCACATGCACGAGTACGGGACGACCTCCGAGCAGGTGGCGGCGGTCAAGGTCGCGCACAGCAAGCACGCCTCGCAGAACCCCAAGGCCATCCAGAAGGAGCGCGTCACCGTGCAGGACGTGGTGGGCTCGCGCTGGATCGTCAAGCCGCTGCACCTGCTGGACTGCTGTCTCGAGACCGACAACGCGACCTGCGTGATCGTGACCTCGGCGGAGCGCGCGCGCGATCTTCGGGCGCGGCCCGTCCACATCATGGGCGTGGCCGGGCGCGTGTCCAAGCCGCGTGTCGACTTCCACTGGGCGCACGGCCCCATCTCGCGCGTGGCGGGCTACTACGCGAAGGACATCGTCTTCGGCCAGGCGGGCATCCGGCCCGAGGACGTGCACGTCACCGGCTCCTACGACGCGTTCACCTTCACGAC
The DNA here is from genome assembly GCA_003220335.1 of Candidatus Rokuibacteriota bacterium. GTDB lineage: Bacteria > Methylomirabilota > Methylomirabilia > Rokubacteriales > CSP1-6 > AR12. The sequence continues at coordinate 2,485 of QHSB01000133.1, read as the reverse complement.
GATGCTCCAGCTCGAGGAGTACGGCTTCTGCAAGAAGGGCGAGGGCGGCGCGTACGTCTCGAGCGGGATCATCGAGCTCGGCGGCAAGCGGCCCAACAACACCTCCGGCGGCCACCTGTGCGAGGGGTACACGCACGGCATGTCGATGGTGATCGAGAACGTCCGGCAGCTGCGCGGCACCGTTGACGACACGTGCCCGGGCGCCGCCGAGGGCAGGCACACGTACGACTACGCGGCCGGCAAGTGCCGCCAGGTCAAGGACGCGGAGATCACGATGAACCTGGGCTGGGCGATGCCGGCCACGGGCTCGGCCCTGATCATGAGGAGATAACGATGCCCCAGCCCGTCACCTACCGCGGCATGACGCTGATCGTTCCCGACAACGACAGCGAGTGGAAGGAGTACTTCGGCCACGCGCGCCAGCACCGGCTCATGCTGCGCGCCTGCAAGGCCTGCGGCCTGATGCGTTACCCTCCCACCCATGCCTGTCCCTGGTGCATGGACCTCGGCTGGACGTGGAAGGAGGTCAGCGGCCGCGGCACGATCTACTCCTACGAGATCGTCCACCACGCGATCCAGCCCGGCTTCAAGGACGCGACGCCCTACGCCGTCGTCCTGGTGGAGCTGGACGAGCAGCGCGGCCAGCCGACGCCGGACGAGGGGCTGCGCATCATCGGCAACCTCGTGAAGCCGGACGGCGTCACGTTCGAGGAGGACAAGCAGGTCGCCATCGGCAAGCGCGTGCGCGTGGTCTTTCAGGATCTCGCCGAGCACATGGCGCTCGTGCAGTTCGCTCTCAGCGACGAGCCGCCCCCGGGCCGCGTCTGGCGCCTGCCGGAGTAGCTAGATTTCGTACAAGTCATAGAAGTCCTGCACCGGGGCCTCGACTGAGAGCGCCTTCAGAGGAAAGCATTGGCCCAGACCGTCAACACTCGACTGACGCTCGAGAGCCTCCAGAAATTGACGCGTCATGTGCTCCTTGATCGCCCCGTATCGATCCAGAAATTGTCCCCACAGGGGCATATGCTGAAATCGATGGGCCGTCACGTGAGCGCTGGCCGCGTACGAGATCGGAAACAGGCGACGATACGCTTCGAGGTTGTACAGCCACGACGCTCCGACCACCCGTAGCGGCTGGGGCAGGGTTCGCTTCACATGCTCGAAGAGGGCGGCCAATTCTGCCCATCGCTGACTGACGCGCTCGAGTGCGAGTGGGGAGCGCCCATCCGTTTCGGCATTCTGGAAGTGCAGGCGGATACGCTCACCGCTCAACCGAGCGTAAGAAAAGCAGCCCGAGGTCGCCACGACCGTCGGCGCGACCATAGCGCCGGGTCGCGTCACGTAGAAGCGATACGTCCACTCCGGAATGTCACTGGTGCCCTGGAGCCCGGCCACGTACTCCTGCCACCTCGGATGCGCAGGATCGAAGTCACGTCCCAGGCCGAATCGGATATAGAGATTGGTGTACTCCAAGAGAACACGGGCCAGGGGCAGTCCTGATAGCACCGTGACGTGGTGGGCGAACCGAAGCTGGAGATCAAAAAACGCTCTCGCGTAGATCACGCTCTCAGAAATACTCGAAGGTCCCCGTGCCGCGCGCCATGCGAACACGCAGGTCTGCCATGAAGACGAGATAGGGATGCGCGCCGCGCGCCACGAGCGCGTCGCGGTCGGCGGCGAGGAGCGCCGCCTGCGCCTCCGCGTCGAGGCCGTGCTCGGCCATCGCCGCCTTCGCGTCCGCGAGGAAGCGGGCGCGGAACGCGTCGTCGGACTTGAGCGCGTACAGGCAGCGGTTCAGCGCGTAGGCGGCGGCGGGTGGGAATCGGTAATGCATCTCGTTCATATTCCTGTCTCGCCCTCCACCGGCCACTCCACCACGGCGTTGCCGTGGTGCCACGACGGCTCGTAGCAGTAGATCTCGGCCTTGGCGGCGCCGACGGCGCCGAGCACGGTGATCCAGGTCCGCAGCTCGACGTTGCCCGCCTTGTCCAGCTCCTCGCCGGTCAGGGCGGCCAGCTCGGCGCCGCGCCCGTCGCGCAGCGTGTCGAGTACGCGCCGATCCCAGTCGAAGTCGGGCGACGCGTAGCGATCGGTCCCCGGGTAGTGCGACATGCCGCCGGAGGCCATCAGCACGACACGCTCCGGCCGCGCGCCGAGGATCTCGCCGAGCGCACGCCCCCACGCGTGGCAGCGCCGCGGCGTCGGCTGCGGGGGCAGGTAGACGTTGACGTGCAGCGGCACGATCGGCACCTCGGGCGCCGGCATCGTGAAGTGCAGCGGCACGAAGAACGCGTAGTCGAGCCGCGCGTGCTGCGTGTAGAGCAGGTCGAAGCCGCGCTCGATCCCCTGCTCGACCACGGCCCGCGCGAGCGGCTCGTGCACGGGAAAGCGGTACTCGTACGGGCCGAAGGTGCCGGCGGCGTCGGCGCCCGCGTAGACGGCCAGCGCGGGCACCGCGTCGAGGAAGAACGCCTCGACGTGGTCG
>QHSB01000132.1 GCA_003220335.1 Candidatus Rokuibacteriota bacterium | reverse complement strand
GGTTCCCGACACCTCCGCGCAATAGTTCTGATTGCCCGAGATGGCGAGTTGACGCGCGCGGTTGACCGCGGTGGCCAACTCCGAGGCGGCCGCCGTCGTCGCCGACGTTCGCCAGTACGACATGAATTGCGGCATCCCGAGCGCGGCCAGCACCCCGATCATCGCAATCACGACGATCAGCTCGCTCAGCGAGAACCCGGCTTCTCGGCCCCTCACATCCGCAACCCGGAGACGTACCATTTGACAACTCCTTCGCCCCAAAACAACGCAGTGGCTCCCCCGATTGCAAGGAAAGGACCAAACGGGATCGCGTCCTTACGACCGCGGACGCCGAGGGCCATCAGAGCCACCGCCCACGCTCCCCCGAGCACCACTCCAACCATCAGTCCGAACAGCGCGATCTTCCAGCCGAGAAAGGCGCCGAGCATGGCGCCGAGCTTCATGTCGCCCGCTCCCATGCCGCCACGGCTGGCCACGATGATCACGAAGAAGATCCCTCCCCCCAGCACAATACCGAGGGCGACGTCTGCCCAGCCCAGGTGGCGGGTCGCCACGTTGGCAGTGATCCCTGCCAGAATGCCCGGGAGCGTGATCGCATCGGGAATGATCTGGTGTCGCAGGTCGATCACGGTGATCGCGAGCAGGGCGGCGAGCAGCGCGGCGGCGACGGCGAATTCGAGGGTCGGACCGAATTCCACCCACGCCCCCGCGAGCAGCACCGCCGTCGTCGCCTCGACGAGTGGATAGCGCCACGGGATCGGCGTCGCGCAGGCGCGGCAGCGCCCGCGCAACACGACCAACGACACCAGCGGCACGTTGTCGTACCACGCGATGGGCGCGCCGCAGACCGGGCACGCCGAGCGCGGCGCCAGGAGACTGCGGCGCTCGGGCAGCCGCGCGATCACCACGTTGAGGAAGCTGCCGAGCAGCAGGCCGAACACGGCGACCACCGCCAGGCTCATCTCAGAGGTCGTGCCGCGCCACGATCTCTCGCGCGGCGTCGGGATGCAATTGGCGGAGGATCGTGAGCTGCTTACGCATCTCGACCACGTTGCCCATGTCGCGATACACCAGGACGAGCCCGATGCGCGGCTCAACCGCGAATGGCTGCTCCTCGGCGGCCGAGCGAAACTCCGCGAGCGCTTCGTCGTAGCGCCCGAGTCCCGCAAGGGCGCGGGCCAGGTTCGCACGCACCACGACGTTCCGCTCGTTGAGTGCGACCGCGCGACGCAGGAACGGCACCGCCTCCTCGAACCGGCCCTGCTGGTGGAGCGCCATGCCCAGGTTGTTGAGCATCCCCGTCTCGGTCGGGAACTTCGCGGTGGCCCGCCGCAGCGCCGCCTCGGCGTCTCCTGGACGGTTGAGCTGGAGCAGCGCCAGGCCGAGCCCGCCGTACGGCTTCTCGCGGTCGGGCTTGAGCATCAGCGCGCGCACGAAGTGCTCGATGGCGATCAGCGTCTCGCCCGGAGCCTTGCGTTCGCGGTTGATGATGGCCGCGCCGTAGTTGTCGTGGCAGATCGAGCATTCCGGCGTCGCGATCATCGCGTGCGTCCAGAGCGAGTCGTTGTCGCGCCAGACCTGGACTTGCAGCCACGTCAGGGCGCCCAAGGTCGCGAGCAGCGTGGCCAGGGCCGCGCAGCTCGCGCGGAAGAGCGGAGGGCGTACCGTTCCGGCCGCGTGCGCGCCGACGAGCCACGCGACGCCGCCGCCGAACAGGACGGCGAACCCCAGGCACGACAAGTAGCTGTAGCGGTCGTGCGCCAGCTGGAAGCCGGCGTGCACGAGGCCGCCCTCACCAGCGCTACCGCGACGGCCGCGAGGACGAACTCCGAATCGAGCGGGTTTATGCGCACCGGCAGCTCGTACAGCGGCGAGAGGTCCGTCGGTAGGATCGTCTTGGACACATAGAACACCATGCTGTAGAGCGCCATCGCGACGCGTGAGGGCAGCGGGTATTTCGCGGCCGGCGTGAAGTAATCGTGGTGGGCCACCGCCCAGTACGACACGGCGGCGCCCGCGACGGCGACGGCCCCGAACGGCAGCTTTTCGAGCAGCGTGCGCCGCGTCTGCGGTGTGCGCCACGTCGCCGGAGCCGCGGACAGCCGGCGCAGCGGGTACCAGTCGAGGACGATGAGCAGCAGCGGCAGGGTCATCACGATCGACTTGGCCAGCAGCGCCAGCGCGAACGCGGCGACCGACCCCGCCAGTAGTCGACGCCGGCGCGCGCCGTTGGCACCCTCCGCGCGCAGATACGTCAGCACGGACGTCAGGAACAGCAGTCCCGAGAGCACGTCGCGCCGTTCGGTGGCCCACGCCACGGATTCCGCCCGCAGGGGATGGACGGCGAAGAACAGCGCGGCCACCGCGGCGCCCGCACGCAGCGCCGTCGGGCTCGCGCCCGGCCGCGCGGCCGCCAGGAGCCGTTTGGTGACCCAGTAGACGAGCACGGCGTTCGCGGCGTGCAGCAGTAGGTTTGTGAAGTGGTAGCCGGCTGGCTCCATGCCCCAGAGCACGTAGTCGAGGCCGAAGCTCAGCCAGGTGACCGGGATGTAGTGACCCAGCAGCGTGGTCGTGAACATCCAGGCGAGGTTGCGGGGCGCGAGGCCACGGAAGTGGGGATTCTCCACCAGATTCGTCGGGTCGTCCCACTGCACGAACTCGTTACGGAGCCCGACGGCGAACACCACGACCACGGCGAGCACGATGGCGAGCGGGATGACTCGCTCCGGAAGGGCGAGCGTCGTCAGACGACCGCGTACGTGCGCCGCCAGCTCCGCCAGGCCGCCGCTGCCTCGCTTCTCGCCGGCGAGCGGCGCGGCCGAGGTCCTCTCGTCGTAGAGCGTCGGTGTAGGCATGTGTTTAAACGCGAAGGGAGGAGGCCCGAAGACCTCCTCCCTTCATGAGGGCGGCGCCGGCAAGCCGGCGGAGCCCCGCGACGTTAGGGTAGGCTAACGGTCGTCGCGTCGCCGTTGCTGCTGATGGTGAACGTGCCCGCCGTGGTGGCCGTGTATACGTACGCGATCCAGCCCGATGGCGGCTGCGGAACGGACGCCATGAACGGACCGGCGACCTGACCCTGGCCGTTGGTCACCGCGGTCGTCAGGGCCGTGAGGCCGCCGGCGCCGCTGGTGGGGAGGGCACCCATGTGGGCCCCGTAGATCGAGACGGCCGAGGCGAGCGCGCGGGCGTCGGCCTGGGCCTTGGCGATGCGAGCGCGCTGCTGCACGTTCGCGTACAGCGGGATGGCGATGGCGGCCAGAATGCCGATGATCGCCACGACGATCAGGAGCTCGATCAGCGTGAAGCCGTGCTGACCGCTAAAAGCCATGCGCTTCTTGTTCCAGAACTGGGTCATGTTCCCTCCTTGGGCTGGTTGGTACCTGCGGTCGAAGAAATAGGCAGGAAACATGCCGCCTCATCGCAGTGTCTACAAATAATGATAAATCAGGTAGTTAGGTTCTAAGTCGCGTGGTCCGACCGACATTAACCGGCCGTAAACTGACCAATTTCGTCAGTTGGTCGAGGGCGGTTTGGGGCCACCGCGGCCGCCGCGCAGCCCGTGCTTCTGGAGCTTGTAGCGGAATTGACGGAAAGAGAGGCCGAGCAGCTCCGCCGCGCGAACCTGCAGCCAGCCCGAGCGTTCGAGCGCGAGGCGGATATAGCCGTTCTCGATGCGCGTGAGGGTGCCTTCGAGGTCCATCCCCGTGGGCGGGATCTCAACGTTGACTGTTTGCTCGTCGCGCGGCGCGTGCAGATGGGGCGGGAGCGAATCGGGCGACAGGAAGTCGCCACTGCCGAGCACGATCGCACGCTCGACGACGTTCTCGAGCTCGCGAATGTTGCCGGGCCAGTGGTAGCGTTCCAGGATCGCGAGCGACTCGGGCGAGATCCCCTTCACGCTTTTGCCGACGTCCTTCGTGACGCGCGCGACGAAGTGCGAGACCAGGAGCGGGATGTCGTCGAGGCGCTCGCGCAGCGGCGGCATGTGGATCGGGATGACGTTGAGCCGGTAGTAGAGATCCTCGCGGAGCACGCCGTCCGCCACCGCCTTGGAGAGATCGCGATTGGACGCGGCGACCAGGCGCACGTCGACCTTGACGTCGCGCGTGTCGCCGACCCGACGGATCTCGCGCTCCTGGGTCGCCCGCAGGAGCTTCACCTGGATCGAGTGCGGAATCTCCGTGATCTCGTCGAGGAACAGCGTGCCCCCGTCGGCCGCCGCGAAGAGACCCTCCGTGCTGGCCACGGCGCCGGTGAAGGCGCCCTTCACGTGGCCGAAGAGCTCCGATTCCATCAGCGTCTCGGGAATCGCGCCGCAGTTCACCGACACGAACGGGCGGGCCCGACGCGCCGACTCCAGGTGCACGGCGCGGGCGACCAGCTCCTTGCCGGTCCCGCTCTCGCCGGTGATCATCACCGTCGAGCCGCTGTCGGCCGTCTTGCGGATCGTCTCGAAGACCTCGAGAATGCGCGGGCTCTTGCCGATGAATCCTTCGAAGCCGTGCTCGCGTCGCAGCTGGCGCTTGAGCTCGCGATTCTCGTCCTGCAGGCGTTTGCGCTCGAGCGCATTGGCGATGGTGAGCCGCAGCTCGTCGAGCTTGAACGGCTTGGTGACGTAGTCGTAGGCGCCGAGCTTCATCGCCTCCACCGCCGTCTCCGTCGAGGCGAACGCGGTCACCACGAGCACGACCGTTCGCGGCGAGTGTTCCTTCGCCGCGCGCAGCACGGCCAGGCCGTCCACCTTGCGCATCCGGAGATCGGTGATGACGAGGTCAAAGTCGTCCGTCTTCAGGGCCTGCACGGCGGGCTCGCCGCCGTCGGCGAGGGTGACGGCGTAGCCGACCTGCCGCAGCATGATGCCCAGCAGTTCACGCATGCTCTGCTCGTCGTCGACGACGAGCACGCGTGTCTCAGCCACGGATCGCGGGGAAGCGGAGGGTGAAGATGCTGCCGGCGCCCGGCGCCGACTCCACCTGGACCTCGCCGCCGTGCTCCTGCATGATCCGGTGAACGAGGGCGAGGCCGAGCCCGCTGCCGTCGAGCTTCGTGGAGAAGAAGGGCTCGAACACGTGACCGAGGTCCTCGCGCGCGATGCCCTCGCCGGTGTCGCCCACGCGCACCTCGAGCCCGCCATCCACCACCCCCGCCGACACCCGAAGCTCGCCGCCGTCCGGCATGGCCTCGACGGCATTGAGGCAGAGGTTCCACAGGGCCTGACGGAATTGCTGCGCGTCGGCCACCCACTCGAGGCTCGGCGGGAACTCGCGGGCGATCTTCAGCATGCCGGCCGCCGCGCGGTGCTCGAGCAGCACCAGCACCTCGTCGATCGGCTCGACGAGGTTCAAGCGCGCCCGCACGAGCGGCGCCGGGCGGGCGTATTCGAGGAAGGCGCGCAAGATCTCGCTGAGGCGCCCGGATTCCTTGAGGACGATCTGCGCGAGCCGCTCGCGCACCTCGCCGGCCGTCCCGCTGCTGGCGAGGACCTCGATGGCGCCGGTGAGCGAGGCGAGTGGATTGCGGATCTCGTGCGCGATGTTCGCCGACATGCGGCCGAGCGTCGCCAGGCGATCGGCCTGGCGGAGGCGCTCCTCCATCGCCCGCGCCGCTGTGAGGTCCTCGCACGCGCAGATCACGCCGAGCTGCTCGTCCTCGTCGCCGGCCTTGAGGGCCCAGAAGGTGAGTCGAATGGGCACACTGCTGCCGCCGGGCCGGGGAAGCACGGCCTCGTGACGGCTCGGGTTGTCAGGCTCGGTGGCGAGGTCGGCCTCGATGGCGGGCAGTGAGACGAGGTCGCCGAACAGCGCGTGCCAGGGCCGGCCGAGCGCCGCCGTCGCCGGCACGCCGGTGATCGTCGTCGCCGCACGGTTGAACGTGGTGATCGTATGCGACCGGTCGAGAGCGATGAGTCCCGTGCCCACCGACTCGAACACGAGGTCCTTGATGGCACGCAGGTCTCGCAGCGTGCGGCTCTGGATCTGGAACCGCTCGGCGAGGCCACCCGCGACGATGGCCACGACGAGGAAGGTCCCCGCGTTGGCGAACATCGTGATGATCTCGAGGGCCGTCGTCTCCTGCGGCGCCTCGAACAGCGCGGTGAGGGGGACTACGGTGCGCCCAAAGACGAGTCCGGTGTAGAGCGCGGACGCGGCCGCCGCGATGGTGAGGCCGCCCGTGCGTGAGAGCGTGACACACGACGCCGTCACCAGCATCACATAGAGGAAGGTGAAGATCGAGCGCGCGCCGCCGGTGGCCGCCACCACCCCGGTGACGAGGGCCACGTCCAGGAGGGCGATGAGCCACGCGATCCGCCGCGGGTGCGCGAGTGGCGGGCCGAACAGGAGACCGCCCGACGAGGCGGCCACCGTGAGGAGCGCCAGCGCGAGGACGCCGTGGTTGATGCCGGGCGTCATCCCGTCGGGCAGGAGGATGCCCAGCGGGAGCAGGAGGGCGGCCACGCCTAGCCGCGCCCAGAACACGCCCCGCAACAGCCGATGGCCGTCGACGGACGTCATCGAACGGTCACGCGGTCACTTGACGAGCGTCACCATCTTGAAGATGGGGAGGTACATGGCCACCACGATGCCGCCCACGACCACGCCGAGGAAGACGATCATCATCGGCTCGAGCAGCGAGGTGAGCGCGGTGACGGCGGCGTCGACCTCGTCGTCGTAGAAGTCGGCGATCTTGCTGAGCATTGCATCGAGAGCACCCGTGTTTTCACCGACCGAGATCATGTGCACGACCATCGGCGGGAACACGGGCGTCGCCTTCAGCGGCTCGGCCAGCGTGCCGCCCGCCGTGACGTGCTGGCGCGCCTGCATCACGGCCTTCTCGACGACGCGGTTGCCTGCCGAGCGCGCGGTGATGAGCAGCCCCTCGAGGATGGGCACGCCGGAGGAGATCAGCGTGCTGAGCGTGCGCGTGAAGCGCGCCACGGCCACCTTGCGGATGAGCATGCCGATGACGGGCACCTTCAGCGCGAAGGTGTCGATCAGCATGCTGCCCTGGTCCGTGGCGTAGTAGCGCCTGAGGGCGTAGATGGCGGCGGCGACACCCGCGAGTATGAAGATGATGTACTTGCGCGTCATGTCCGACATCCACATGACGACCTTGGTCGGCAGCGGCAGCTCGGAGCCCATGTTCTTGAACATGTTCGCGAAGGTCGGCAGCACGAAGATCATCATGAAGATGATGACGAGGCACGCCACGCTGATGATCGTCACCGGGTAGACCATCGCGCTCTTGACCTTGGCCTTCAGCTTGGCCGCCTTCTCGATGTAGCCGGAGAGCCGCTGGAGCACGACGTCGAGCACGCCGCCGGACTCGCCGACGGCCAGCATGTTGGTGAACAGGTGGTCGAAAGTCTTCGGATACTTGCCGAACGACTCCGCCAGCGTCGCGCCGCCCTGGACGTCGGCGGCGATGCGCACGGTCACGTCGCGCAGCGTCTTGGAGTCGTTCTGCTCGGAGAGGATCTGCAGGCACTGGGCGATCGGCAGGCCGGCGTCGACCATCGTCGAGAACTGGCGGGTGTAGATCGCGAGGTCCTTGTCCTTGACACGGCCGCCGAGCTTCTTCGATATCGCGGCGCCGGCGGCGGCCTTGACCGCCTTCTCCTGCACCGAGGTGGCGATGACGCCCTTCGCCCGCAGTGCGGTGACGGCGGCGGGGCGGCTGTCCGCCTCGATCTCGCCCGTCACCGCGCCGCTGCCGGCACGCCCCTTGTACGCGAACACAGCCATAACGACGTCCTCCTGCTAAGACAACGTCACGCGCAACACTTCTTCGACCGTCGTGGTCCCCTCGATCACTTTCATCAAGCCGGACTGGCGCAGCGTCTTCATCCCGTCCTTCTGCGCCTGTTCCCGGAGTTCCGCGGTGGCGGCATTCTTCAAGATCATGTCACGAAGCGTCTCGCCGATGGGCATCACTTCGTAGATGGCCACCCGCCCCTTCATGCCCGTGAAATTGCAGGTCGCGCAACCCTTGCCGCGATAGAAGGTCACGTTCGGGAGCCCCTGCGAAACATGGCCATAGGGCACGAGGTCCTCTTCCTTGCCCTCCACCGGCTGCTTGCAGTCCTTGCAGATCCGTCGGCCCAGCCGCTGGGCGAGGATCACCAGCAGCGCCGAGGACAGCAGGAACGGCTGGATGCCCATGTCGAACAGCCGGGCCACCGTCGACGGGCAGTCGTTCGTGTGCAGCGTGGTGAACACGAGGTGGCCGGTGAGGGCGGCGCGGATCGAGATCTGCGCCGTCTCGAGGTCGCGCGTCTCACCGACGAGGATCACATCCGGGTCCTGGCGCAGGAAGGAGCGAAGGACGGCGGCGAACGAGCGGCCCACGCCCTCGTTGACCTGGACCTGGTTGACGCCCTTGAGGTTGTATTCGACCGGGTCCTCCGCGGTCATGATGTTGTGCTCGGGCGAATTGATCGTCGAGATCGCCGAGTACAGCGTGGTCGTCTTGCCCGAGCCCGTCGGCCCCGTGATGAGCACCATGCCGTACGGCTGATGGATCGAGTGACTGAACTTCTCGAAGCTCCACGGATCGAAGCCGAGCTTGGTGAGGTCGAGCTGCAGCGACTCCTTGTCGAGGATACGGAGGACGGCTTTCTCGCCGAAGATGGTCGGCAGGACCGACACGCGGAAGTCGATCTCGCGGTGGCCGAAGCGCAGCTTGATGCGGCCGTCCTGCGGCACGCGCCGCTCGGAGATGTCGAGGCTCGACATGATCTTGAGCCGCGAGATGATCGCGGGCTCGAGCCGCTTCGGCGGTGAGAGCATCTCGTGCAGCACGCCGTCCATGCGGAAGCGGATGCGGAAGTGCTTTTCGTATGGCTCCCAGTGCAGGTCGGAGGCGCCCTTGCGGATCGCGTCCACGAGGACCATGTTCACGAGCTTGACGACGGGCGCCTCGTCGGCGGATTCCTTGAGCTCGAAGACGTCGACGCCCTTCCCTTCCGTCTCACCCTCGAGGACTTCGACGTTCGCGTCGGCGGCGATCTCCGTCAGCATCTCGTTCATCGACGCCTGCCCGTCCTCGTAATGCTTCTCGATCGCCTTGCGGATCGTCGCCTGCGGGGCCACCACGGGCAGGATCTGCAGGCTCGTCATGAAGGCGATGTCGTCGAGGGCGAACACGTTGGTGGGATCGGCCATGGCCAGGGTGAGGGTGCCGCCGATGCGCTTGACCGGCAGGATCTCGTACTTGCGCGCGATCGGCGCCGGGACGAGACGCAGCGTCTCCGTGTCGACGTCGATGTTGGTCAGCGTGATGGAGGGGATGCCGTACTGTCGCGAGAGGAAGCCGATCAACTGCTCCTCGGTAATGAACCCGAGGCGCGCGAGGATCGAGCCGAGCTTCTCGGTCTTGCCCTTTTGCTCGGCGAGCGCCTGCTTGAGCTGAGCCTCGGTGATCAGCCGTTCGGCAACCAGGAGGTCGCCGAGGCGCCGGGTCTGAGGCTGCCCAAGTTTGTGGGCCATCTACACTTTTTACTGTATCCCACCAACCCGCTTCAATGTGTCGGTAAAGGCACGGTACGCGTCGTCCAGGTACAGGACGAAAAGGACACGCTTTAACGCGGTTTTACCCCCCTTCACGTGGGCCGCGACGGCCTCGATCATGGCGTCGGCGGCCGCGGCCGGCGCGACGTGGCCGACGCCAGTGCCGAGGGCAGGCATGGCGATGGACGTCAGCCGGTGTTTGTCGGCCACGGCCAGCGCGGCGCGTGTCGCGCGCCCGACGACCTCCGCGTCGGTTTTGAGGTCGGGACCCATCACGACCGCGTGGATGACGTGGGTCGCCTGGAGATTGCCGCCCGGGGTGAGCAGTGCCTCGCCAACCTCGACCGGTCCCTGGCGCATCGCCTCTTCCTCGATGATGACGCCGCCCTTGCGCTTGATGGCGGCCGCCACGCCCGTCGTCATGGTGAGGGCGGTGTTGGCCGGGTTCACGAGCGCGTCGACCTCGCGATCGGTGATGTCGCCGCGCTCGACGGAGATCGACGCGTTGCCCACCTTCGCCTTCATCGTCGGCGCTCCTGCGCCTTCACGGCATCCCACGAGCGCTCGAGCTCCGCCTGCGACACGCTGCCCATGTTCTTGCCCTGCGCGCTCAGATCGGCCTCCATGCCGGTGAAACGCCGTCGGAACTTTTCAATCGCACCCTGCAGCGCTTCCTCCGCGTCGATCGACGCCAGGCGCGCGACGTTCACGAGCGAAAAGAGCACGTCGCCCAGCTCGTCCTGCAGCCGCGCGCGATCGTCGTCGGCCAGCGCATCGGCGGCCTCGCGACACTCTTCCTCGACCTTCGTCCACGCCGCGCGCGCGTCCGGCCAGTCGAAGTTCACGCGCGAGGCCTTCGACGTGATGCGTTGCGCGCGCAGCAGCGAGGGCAGCGCGCGCGGCACGCCGTCGATGACGGAGCGCCGGCGCCCCGCCGTGTGCGCCTCGCGCTGCTTGATCGCCTCCCACTGCGCGAGCGCCTCGCCCGGCGTGCCCACCGTGGTCTCGCCGAAGACGTGCGGATGACGGCTGATCATCTTGTCCGCGAGGCGCGCGAGCAACGCCGCCATGTCGAACTCGCCGCGCTCGACCGCGATCTGCGCGTGGAAAACCACCTGGAAGAGGAGGTCTCCGAGCTCTTCCTGCAGCGCCGCGGTGTCGCCGGACTCGATCGCCTCGAGCACCTCGTAGGTTTCTTCGATCAGGAACGGCTTGAGGGAGGTGCGGGTCTGTTCACGATCCCACGGGCATCCGCCCGGTTCGCGCAGCCGCCTCATGATCTCGAGGAGCCGTTCGAACTGATCGCCGGGGGACTGGGTCATGTTCGGTTCCTGAGGGTAAGGGATTATACAGCAAGGGTTTGCGCGTGTGCTAGGCTCGCCCAATGGCGCAGCCATCCGACGAGGGATTCAGGGTCACGGACCGCCGTCGGCGGGACCCGATCGACGAGTCCGCACCCTCCCGGCCGGGGTCACACCCGCGTCCGGCGAGCCCGTCCTCCGCCGAGATTCCACCCGGCGTGCCCGACGCGCGAAGCCTCGCCGGTCTCTTCGTGATGCTGGGAACCGAGGCGGTGATCGCGCTCGGGGAGGCGCCCGATCCGGGGACCGGACAGCGGCAGCGCGAGCTGCCACACGCCGCCGGCATCATCGATCTGCTGACGTTGTTGCGGGAGAAGACGGAGGGCAACCGGTCCACCGAAGAGACGCAGGTGCTCGACGATCTGATCTACGACCTGCAGCTCAGATACGTGAACGCGGCGAAGTCCCCTGGATGACGACGCGCCCGGGCTCGATTCGCACGGTCTCCACGTTGGGGGGCAGCGCGATGCGCATGAGTCTCAGGCTGGACGGATCGAGCACGAGGCGCAGCACGACCACCGGCACCCGCTGACGTCCGATCGCGACGCGGCGGGCTTTGAGACGGAGCGCTCGGCGCGGTTCGGTCACGATTTCCGCGCGCATGCGGACCGTCAGCCACACAGGTCGCGCGAGCCACCCCGCGGGCAGCGCCTGCGCGAGTGCCCCGAGCGGCGACTCCTGGAGCAGGCGGCCGAGCGGCACGGTGCCGGCGATCTCGGCAAGGTCATCGCCACGCAGCCGGAGCGCGGGCTCGCCGAACGGAAGGTCGGCGGGATCGAGGTGGCGCGAGACGAACGCGTTGAGCTCGGCCTCGCTGAGCACGACCGGCCCCGCGCGCGTGCGACGCCGCGCGAGATCGAAGATCTTCTGTTGCGCCCGCACGCCGTCGTCAGGGGCAAATCGAATGGCCTCGACGACCGGCGGCTCGAACAAGCGAACGACCGCCCAGCCCCCGGCGACGGTCAGCAGGCCGACCGCCACGAGTCCCCCGACCGTGGAGAGACACCCCCCGCACCCGAGCCGCACGGCTCGAACAGTACCATCGCGACCTCGTAAGCTCGCGGGATGTCTGGCATGGCCTAGCTCGGGCCGGCATGATTTGACAGGGTACCACTCACCTGATATAAGGACTACGTACTCAATATAGCCAGCCGGCCGGAGGAGCCGGCCAAGGAAAGGAGGGGCCATCCAATGACGATGGAGCGTTGGCGTCCGTTCGGGCTTTC
>QHSB01000131.1 GCA_003220335.1 Candidatus Rokuibacteriota bacterium | reverse complement strand
AGCCCTCGTCGGCCAGGCGGTTGAGCTTGAGCGCGTCGATCGGATCCATGTAGTACGCGTTGCGGGCGGTGCGCGAAAACGTGATCGGATCGCGCGCGTGCATCTGGTCCTGCACGTTGCGGCACGGCATGTGCCGGCGCTCGGCGCCGCGCACCAGGATCACGCCGCAGCACTCGTTCGGATACTCGGCGACGGCCTGCTGCTTGATCGCGGCGAGCTCTTCCCGCGTGATCAGCATGCCCCGCCCGCCAGCGCCGGGATGATCGCGACCTCGTCGCCGTCCTTGAGCGGCGTGCCGAGCCCCTCGATCGCCTCGCTGTTCACGTAGATCGAGACGTGGCGGTGCAGCTCGCCGCTGTCGCTGCGCACCAGCCCCCGGAGCCCGGCGTGGGCGGCTTCCAGCTCGTCGAGCATGGCGCGGACGTCCTTGGCCCGCACCTCGACGCGGTCACGATTGCCGGTGGCCCGGCGGAACGGCGTGGGGATGTACACGATGACGGCCATGATGACGCCGACCTCCTAGCCGAGACTCAGGTAGCGCTCGCCGGTATCGGGCAGCACGGTGAGCACGAGCTGCTCGGGCCGCATGCCGGCCGCGATCTCGCACGCCGCCCAGGCCGCCGCGCCGGCGGAGATGCCGGCCAGCAGGCCTTCCTCGCGCGTCAGCCGGCGCGCCCACGCCGTGGCGTCCTCGTCCTTCACGGCCACGATGCGGTCGATGATCGCGCGGTTCAGGACGCCGGGCACGAAGGAGGCGCCGATGCCCTGAATGCCGTGGGGCCGTGGCTTGCCGCCCGCGAGCACCGGCGACTTCGCCGGCTCCACGGCGATGACCAGGATCCCGGGCATCTTCTCTTTGAGCACTTCCCCCACCCCGGTGAGCGTGCCGCCCGTCCCGACGCCGGCGACGAAAGCGTCGAGGCGGCCGCCGACCGCGCCGAGGATCTCGAGGGCGGTCGTGCGACGGTGCACGGCTGGGTTGGCGGGATTCTGGAACTGCTGCGGCATGAAATGGCCCGGGTGCTCGCGCACCAGCTCCTCGGCGGCGAAGACGGCGCCCGACATCCCCTCGATGGCCGGGGTGAGATGGATCTCGGCGCCGAAGCGCGCGAGCAGCCGCTGGCGCTCGACGCTCATGTCCTCGGGCATCGTGAGAATCAGGCGGTAGCCTTTCACGGCGGACACCATGGCCAGCCCGATACCGGTGTTGCCGCTCGTCGGCTCCACGATGGTGCCGCCGGGCTTCAGCGCGCCCGTCCGCTCGGCGTCCTCGATCATCGCCAGCGCGATCCGGTCCTTGACGCTGCCGCCCGGATTGCGCGACTCCACCTTGGCCACCACCGTGGCCCCGCCCGGCCTGGGCAGCTTGCGCAGGCGCACGAGCGGGGTGTCACCGATCAGCTCCAGCACGGAATCGTGGATGGTCATGGGTCTTTCCATTAGATGTGGTACATGGGCCGCGCGCGGCTGCGGCGCTCGCGCGCCCGCGTGACCAGTTCGCCGAACGTCACGCGGTCCACCACCTTCGAGACCGCCTCCGTGATCTCCAGCCAGAGATCCGCGAGGTCGGCCGACGCGTTGGCCTGAAACGTGGCGCGCGTGCCTTCCACGGCCCGGAGGACGGCGCCGACCGTGATTTCCTCGGGGTCGCGCGTCAGATGATACCCGCCCGTCGACCCGCGCTTGGAGGTCAGCAGGCCGGCGCGCTTGAGGGATAACAAGACTTGCTCGAGGTAGCGCTGCGGGATCGCCTGCCGCGTGGCGATCTCCTGGATGGGGATCAGCCCGCGCTCGCGCTGCAGCGCCAGGTCGAGCAGCGCCTTGATCGCGTACTCGCCCTTGGCCGAGATCCTCATCGGCGCGGCCTCACCGCCCGCCGAGCCCGCGCTCGAGCAGGCGGGCCGCCTGCCGCGCGAAGTAGGTGATGACGATGTCGGCGCCCGCGCGGCGGATGGACGTCAGCGCCTCCAGCATCGCGCGCTCCTCGTCGAGCCAGCCGAGCTGGCCGGCGGCCCGGATCATCGCGTACTCGCCCGACACCGAGTAGGCGGCCAGCGGCACGCCGAACTCGAGCTTCGCGCGCGAGATGACGTCGAGGTAGGGCAGCGCGGGCTTGACCATGACGATGTCGGCGCCCTCGTCGAGGTCCAGCGCGATCTCCCGCATCGCCTCCTGGGCGTTGGCCGGATCCATCTGGTACGAGCGCCGGTCGCCGAACTGCGGCGTCGACTCCGCGGCGGCTCGGAAGGGCTCGAAGAAGCACGAGGCATACTTCGCCGAGTACGCCATGATCGGCGTCTCGGCGAACGACGACTCGTCGAGCGCCTCGCGGATGGCGCCCACGCGCCCGTCCATCATGTCGGAGGGCGCGACCATGTCGGCGCCGGCGTCCGCGTGCGACACCGCGGTGCGCGCGAGCAGCTCGAGCGTCGGATCGTTGCGCACCGCGCCGTCCTCGACCACGCCGCAGTGGCCGTGGCTCGTGTACTCGCAGAGGCAGACGTCGGTGATGACGAGCAGGTCCGGCACCGTGTCCTTCACGGCGCGCACGGCCTGCTGCACGATGCCGTCATCGGCGTAGGCCTCGGAGCCGCGCGGATCCTTCTCCGAGGGAATACCGAAGAGCAGCACGCCGGGGATGCCCATGCCGGCGGCATCCTTGCACTCCTTGACCAGCTCATCCACGGAGAAGCGGTGCTGGCCGGGCATCGGCGCGATCGGCTCGCGCACGCCGCGGCCGTGCACGACGAACAGGGGGTAGACGAAGTCGTCGACCGACAACACCGTCTCGCGGACGAGTTTGCGGAGCAGCGGCTTTTCGCGCAGGCGGCGCGGGCGGAACATGCCGTGGGCCATCACTCGCTCCTCCTGCCCCGCGGACCGGGGCGCTTCGGAATCCGGGCGAACCACTCGGCGATCGCCCGCGCGAGGGCGGGGATCGTGTACTCGGCCGGCATGATGTCGGTGGCCAGGCCGTACTCGGCGGCGGTGGCCGCCGTGATCGGCCCGATGGAGGCGACGGCGACGCGGCCGTGCCAGGCCCGCCGCTCGGCCTCGCTGAACATCTCGGCAAAGTTCCGCGCCGTCGACGACGAGGTGAAGGTCACCGCGTCCACGGCGCCCTCGCTCAGGGCCTCCCCCAGCCGCGTCGCGTTGCCCTCCGCGCGCCGCGTGGCGTACGCGGGGACCTCGACCACCTCCACACCGAGCGCCCGCAGCGAGGTCACCAGCACGTCGCGCGTCTGGGCGGCGCGCGGCAGCAGCACGCGATCGCCCCGCGCGAGCAGCCCGCGCAGGCGCTCGACGAGGCCCTCCGCGCGGTACTCGGCGGGCACCACGTCCACGCGCACGCCGTGCTCCCGGAGGGCGTCGGCCGTGGCCGGCCCGATGGCCGCCACGCGGCGGCCCGCCAGCGCCGACCAGGCGATACCGAGCGCCGTCAGCCGGCGGTCCACCATGGTGACGCCGTTGACGCTGGTGAAGACGAGCCACGAGAAGCTCGACAGCGCGCCGAGCGCGGCGTCGAGCCGCTCCCACGAGGCCGGTGGGCCGATGACGATCGCCGGCGCCTCGATGACACGCGCGCCGGCCGCCTCGAGAAGCTGCGTGAAGCGCTGCGCCTGTGCCGCCGCCCGCGTGACGACGATGGTTCGGCCCTCCAGCGGCCGCGCGGGCTCGCGCCCCTGCGCGCGGGCGCGGGACGATGCGCGGGGCACGGCGCCACGATCAGCGTCCACCGCTCACCTCCGCCGGCCGCAGCGCCGCCACCCTCGCGGCGCCGCGCGCGAGCAGCGCCTCCGCCACGCGGCGGCCCACCGCCGCGGTCTCGCCCGCCACGCCCTCGCCGCGCTCGCGCAGGATCTCGCGCCCGTCCTCGCTCGCGACCAGCCCGTGGACCACCACCCGGCCATTCGTGAGCGAGGCGTGCGCGGCCATCGGCGTCACGCAGGAGGCGCCGAGCCGCGCCAGGAACGCGCGCTCGGCCAGCGCGCAGGCGCGCGTGGCCGCGTGATCGAGCGGCCGCAGGGCGGCCAGCGTTGTCGCGTCATCGGCCCGCGCCTGCACGCCGAGCACGCCCTGCCCCACCGCGGGCACGAAGACCTCCGGCGCCAGCGGCGTCGCGTGGCGCGGCTCGAGGCCGAGGCGCCGCAGCCCCGCTGCTGCGAGCAGCACGGCGTCCCACTCGCCCGTCTGCAGCTTGGCCAGCCGCGTGTCGACGTTGCCGCGGATCGGACCGACGCTGAGATCCGGACGCAGCGACAGCGCGATGGCGCGGCGGCGCGGGCTGGAGGTGCCGAGCATCGCGCCGCGCGGCAGCGTCTCGAGGCCGCCCGCCTCACGTGTCACCACCACGTCGCGCGGATCCTCGCGCTCGGGGAACACGGCGAGGATGAGGCCGCGCGGCAGGTCGGCCGGCAGATCCTTGAGGCTGTGCACGGCCACGTCGGCGTCGCCGCGCAGCAGTGCGTCCTCGATCTCGCGCACGAAGAGGCCCTTGCCGCCGATGGCGGCCAGCCTCGCCTCGGCACGCCGGTCCCCTTCGGTCCGCATCGCGATGATCTCCACGCGCAGGCCGCCCGCCTCCAGCCGGTCGGCCACCACCCGCGCCTGGGCGAGGGCCAGCGCGCTGCCGCGCGTGGCCAGCCGGATCACGAGCGCCGCCCCAACCCGAACAGCTCGTGCACGACCGCGAGCCACGAGCGATGGGCGCCGGCGCGCGACGACTCGCGCAGCTTGGTGATCGGGGCGTGCAGGATCTTGTTCACGATCCCCGCCGACAGCGCCTCGATGGCGGCACGCGTCTCCGGCGAGGCCGCGGGCAGGCGGGCCAGGGCCTTGCGCACTTCGCCGGCGCGGATCTCCTCGAGACGCTCGCGCAGCGACACGATGGTCGGGATGATCTCGACGTCGCCCAGCCGGGCGCGCAGCTTGGCCACCTCGCGCTCGACGAGCGCCTCCGCGCGCTGGGCCTCGCGCAGGCGCTCGCGGATGTTGGCGTCGACCACCGACTTCAGATCGTCGATGTCGTAGCGGTACACGGCCGGCAGCGCGTCGACGCCCGGCTCGACGTCGCGCGGCACCGCGATGTCGATGAAGAAGAGCGGACGGGTGCCGCGGCTCCGGACGACGCGGGCGACGACGTCGCGCGTCACGACGGGCGCCGGCGCCCCCGTGGAGGTGATCACGATGTCCACCGCGGCCAGCGCCGTCTCCAGCTCCTCGAACGGCACCGCGGTGCCCGACAGCGCGCGCGCCATCTCCTGGGCGCGCGCCCACGTGCGATTCACGACGTAAATCGGGAACGCTCCCTGTTCCACGAGGTGCTTGGCCGCCAGCTCGCTCATCTTGCCGGCGCCCACCAGCAGCACGGCGCGGCCGGCGAGCCGCGCGAAGATCTTCTTGGCCAGCTCGACGGCGGCGAACGAGATCGAGACGGCGTGGCGCGCGATCTCCGTCTCCGTGCGCACGCGCTTGGCGACGGCAAAGGCCTGGGTGAAGAGCGTGTGCAGCGCCGGCCCCACCGCCTCGCAGCCCTGCGCGAGCGCGAAGGCGTCCTTGACCTGGCCGAGGATCTGCGGCTCGCCGATCATCATCGAGTCGAGGCTCGAGGCCACGCGAAAGGCGTGGCGGATCGCGTCGTCCTCGGCGTGCGTGTACAGGACCTCCTCGACAGCCGTCACCTCCACGCCGCGCTGCCGGCAGAGGTGGCGGAAGGCGACCGCGCGCGCCTCGCCCGGCACGTCGGCCACGCCGTAGACCTCCACTCGGTTGCACGTCGAGAGGATCACCGCCTCGCGCAGCACGCCTCCGCCCACGAGATCGCGCAGGATCTCGCGGACCTTGCCCTCGTCGGCGGCGAGCTGCTCGCGCAGCGCCAGCGGCGCGTTCTTGTGGCTGATGCCCGCGGCAAACAGCGGCATCAGGCGCCGTGCCGTCCGGGCAGAAAGAACCCGGCACCGAGCGTGACCACGAGCGCCGCGAAGCCGACGATGGCGAAGTACGCCGCGCGGCGCCCGTGCCAGCCGCCGGCGGCGCGGCCGGCCAGGGTGCCGGCGTAGATCAGCCAGGCCACCAGCGAGAAGAAGGCCAGCGGGTCGAACGCAAAGACGCTGCCCCACGCGGTGCGCGCCCACACGGCGTCCTGCAGCAGGTACATGATCGCGCCCGCGAAGTTGAGCACGAAGGCCGCGATGCCCACGAGCGCCAGCGCGATATGGATCCAGATCCACGCGTTGCCGAGCGCCGGCGCCAGCGTCACCGGGCGCGCCACCGACGACTTGAGACTCAAGACGACGACGACCGGCAGCACGAACGCGCCCAGCACCGTGACGCCCGACTGCCGCTCGACCAGCATCTCGAGCAACACGACGACCCAGACGACGACCGATACGGCGTTGGGCAACGTGCCGAGCGGCGGACCTCCGATCTCGATCGCGAGCACGACGAGCGCCAGCGTGTGGGCGATCCAGCCGACCAGGGTCGCGAGCACGGCGAGACGATGGACGTACGCCTGGCGCTGGACGAGGTGCGCCAGCGCCAGTCCCATGGCGCAGACGTAAGCGATGATCGCGATGTTCTGTAGGTACGGGTGCATGACCACTAAAACATCAATCGCACCGGGAGTTTACCACATTCCCGATGGGCTGAGCGGGATCAGCCCGCCTGGGTGAGGTCGAGCAACGCCGGCAGCGGCTTGCGAAGTCCCTCTCGGCGGGCGACGACGTCGAGGTGGGGCGAGGCCCAGTCCTCCAGCAGCGGCGGGCCGCCGTTCCAGCGTTCCCGACGGTCCAGCTCTTTGAGGTAGGCGCCACAGGCGCGACAGCCGGAGACGACGTAGCCGGCATCCTCGCCTTCGGCCTGCAGGCGCACCATGTCCTTGGTGCCCTCGACGCCGCAGAGCGGGCAGCGCAGCTTGGCGAAGCCCCAGGCGCCGCCGCAGAAGTGACACGCCAGACGCCGGTGGCCGCCTTCGATGACGTCGACGAAGCCGGGCGGGCCGCCACAGAACGGACACACGCCGCGCCCCCAGTCGACCTCGGCGAAATGCGGCCGCGCCGGCGAAAGCCACGCCTGCAGCACCGGCCGCAGCGTCGCGTACGCGAGGAAGGCGACGGCCTCGGCGTCCAGACCGCTCGCGGCCTCCACGGCGCCGTCGCCGATCCCCTCCCGTCGTGGCAGCAGCGCGCCGGGACCGATCGCGCCCGCGTCCCACGCACCGGCCAGACGCTGCAGCGCCGGGCCGCGAGCCGGAGCCACGGCCGCCACGTCCTCCATGGCGCCGCCGAGCAGGTTTTCGAGATTGTCGGCGTCGAGCGGCGGTGGCGCCTCGACGGTGAGAGGCACGCCGCGCGTCCAGCTCTCGCGGCAGCGCTGCGCAGACCAGCCCAGCGACCGCCGCGGCGGCGTCCACGCCGCCCAGCGCTCGAGCATCTCGTCGTACGGCGCGAGGCTCGTCGCGAGCGCGCGCCGCCGCGCCAACAACTCGCGCCACGCCTCGCGCAGTTCGCTCATGCGATACCCTCGAGCACCCGCTTCAGTCGTTCGAGATCGCGCTTCACGAGACCGAGGTCCTGCTGGTACTGCGCCTCCGTCATCTCCGGCTGCTGAAAGACCGTGATGAGCACCTCGCTGCCGTCGCCGTTGGGCACGACGCGCATCGGCACGGCAATCTCGCGGCCGGCCACCGGCCTCACGTAATGATCCAGGACGCCGAACGCGTTGGAGGCCGCGAAGCGCACACGCACGGGACCCTGCGCCGTTTCGGCGATCCAGCTGTCGCCGTCCGGCCGCACCGATCGCGCCAGCCCGGCGGCCCAGCGCGGGAGGTTTCGGGGCTCCGAGACGAAGTCGGAGACCTCGCGGGGAGCCCGCTCGATGGACACGCTCAGCGTGGTCGCGTTCACATTGTCAGAAAGAGGTGGGGGGCTCTCGTGCGCTGTCGAACGGAGATGGGGGGCCACGACATGGCCCCCCATCCGCCCCAGCTCAGCCCTGGATCGACATGACCACGACGTAGCGGAGGATGAAGCCGCCGACGAGGACGAGGGCCGCCGAGACGGCGCCGAGCGCGCGCATGCGACCGCCGAAGACGTTGAGCAGGAGCGGCACGATCAGTCCCGCTCCGACGAGGCCGCCCCAGAACAGCGGCCCCAAGTGGCCGCTGGTGATCGGCTGCGCAGCCGAGCCCAGCACGCCGAGGAAGATCGCGAGCACGAGGAGCTCGACGAGCATCGAGAAGCGATCCGCCACCTCGATCTTGTGCCAGCTCTCGCCCATCGAGCGGCCGCTCAGGAACATGACCAGCGCCACCGCCGCCATGCCCGTGGAGCCGCCCGAGGCGAGGAACAGGGCGCCCATCAGCCGCGAATCGCCCCAGAACGGCATCGCCGAGTTGCTCAGCAGGACGCCGGTGTAGCCCGCGAGGAAGAAGCCGAACAGCATCCCGACCAGCGAGATCTTGCGGCGCAGCGAGGCTGCCGACTCGGACGAGCTGAACGACAGCACGGACGACACGAACGTGAACGCACCGAAGATGCCGACCGCCCACGCCCCGATCGACATCGGGTCCCAGAATTTGAAGTGCAGCATCATGTTCATGAACCGCGCGGGAACGCCGAGATCGACGATGAGCAGCACCCCACACACGGCCACGAGCGGCAGCGAGAGCAGGTAGCCCACGCGCGCCACCGCGCGGTCGCGGGACGAGCCGAAGTTGTCGGCGATGGCGGCGGTGAAGTACGCCCCGCCGGCGATGCCGCCGAGGAAGAAGTACCAGACGATCGACATCTCCCAGCCGGGGACCTTGAGCATCACTCACCCCCCTTTCCACGCGCGCGGAAGGCGAGCATGGCGCCGACGCCGACGAGGATCGCCGAGCCGATGGAGAGCAGCGAGTCCACGACGACGTTGCGCTGCGGGAGCTTGGGATGCTCCGGCAGGTTGTACGTCGCCGGCCGGGCCAGCAGCAGGAAGAACGCGTTGAGGCCGCCGAGGAACCCGCCGCTGTCGGCGCCGTACAGCTGCGCGTCCTTGAAGCCCATCCCCTTCAGCGTCTCGACGCGCTTGTTGGCCTTGGCCACCAGGTCGTCGCGGAACCCGAACTGGATGGAGTCGGTGGGACAGGCCTTGGCGCAGGCGGGCCCGAGGCCGTTGTGGATGCGGTCGTTACAGAAGGTGCACTTCTTGGCGGTGCCCGTCTGCTCGTTGAACGACACGACGCCGAACGGGCACGAGGCCACGCAGTAGCGGCAGCCGTTGCAGACGTCCTGGTTGATGTTGACGGTGCCGTGCTCGGTCCGGTAGATGGCGCCGGTGGGACACGCGTCGAGACATCCCGCCTGCGCGCAGTGCTTGCAGACGTCGGACATGAGCAGCCAGGCGAGATCGCCGTTGGGTTTGGCGCCGGGCGCCTCGATGAACCGCACGAGCCGGAACGTTTTCTCGGTGAAGTGAGCGTGGTTCTGGTACGTGCCCGTCCACTCGGGCGTCTCGAGCCCGAGCTCGTTCCACTGCTTGCACGCCACCTGACACGCTCGACAGCCGATGCACAGGGACGTGTCCGTGAACATCGCCAGCGTGCGCGCCATGGCTAGACCACCCCTTTCTTCACGTTGCAGACGAAGGCTTTCGTCTCCTGGATGAAGACGTTGGGGTCGCCGACGGTGGACGACAGGTCGTTGGTGATGTCGCCCTTGCTGCCCGGCAGCTGCTCCACACCCTTCCAGCCCCAGTGCCACGGGAGGCCGATGAGGTGGACCGTCTTGCCGTCGATCGTGAAGGGCTTGATGCGGTTGGTGACCATCGCGGTGACGTGCACCTTGCCGCGCGGGCTCACGACGGTCACCTTCTCGCCGTTCTGGATCCCGAGCTCCTTGGCGAGCTCGTGGCTGATCTCGGCGAAGTGCGAGTGATGCAGCTCCGCCAGCATGGGCAGATACCGCGACATGACGCCGGAGAGGTGGTGCTCGGTGAGGCGGTACGTCGTGATGACGTACGGGTAGTCCTTGGAGCCGACCGGCGCCAGCTCGTTCTTCTGGTCCGGCACCTTCCAGATCTTCGCCACCGGGTTGATCTGCTGGCGCGACAGGAGGTTCTTCGTCGGGGACTCGACGGGCTCGTAGTGCTCGGGGAACGGTCCGTCGTTGAGCGGTCCGAAGAAGCCGCCGACGAGGTCGGCGCGCATGATGAAAGGCTTGTCACCGTTCTTCGCGTCGGGCGCGAGGAACGCGTTGAAATCGGGAACGTCGAGGCCGACCCACTTGCCGGGCTTGTCCTCCGGCTTGGCGCCCGGCGCGCTCGGGTCCCACCAGATCAGCTTCTTCTTCTCGCTCCAGGGCTTGCCGGTGAGGTCGGCGGAGGCGCGGTTGTAGAGGATGCGGCGGTTCGCCGGCCACGCGAAGCCCCAGCCGTGCGCGAGGTAATCGGTGCCCTCGGCCGGCTTGCGCGAGGCCGCCTTGTTGATGAGCTTGCCGTCCGGGCTTTCGACGGTCACGCCCG
This sequence comes from Candidatus Rokuibacteriota bacterium, assembly GCA_003220335.1. Lineage (GTDB taxonomy): Bacteria > Methylomirabilota > Methylomirabilia > Rokubacteriales > CSP1-6 > AR12. The sequence goes on along the minus strand of QHSB01000131.1, from coordinate 15,255 downwards.
TGTAGATCCAGCAGCCGGACGTCGTCTTGCCGTCGTCCGTGAGCTGCGCGAACGAATTGATCGGCTGGCCCTTCCTGTACAGGACCTTGCCGTCCTTGTCGCTGATGTCCTCGGTGGCGACGCCGTTGATCTCCTTGAGGACCTCGACCATCTCGGGATGATCGGGCTTCGCACCGTAGGTGAAGTTGGCGGCGCGGAACCCCTTGTCGCGCTCCTTCGTGCTGCCGGCGTACATCTTCTGCAGCCGGTGGGCCAGCGTGCAGAAGAACTGCGCGTCGGTCTGCACGTCGCCCGGCGGATCGACCGCCTTCTCGTGCCACTGGATCAGCCGCATCGTGTTGGTGAGACTGCCGTCCTTCTCCGCGGCCGGCGCGGCCGGGATGAAGAACACCTCGGTCTTGACGTCCTTCGGGTTGACGCCGGGTTCCTGCCACACCTCGGCCGTTTCCGTCAGGAAGATGTCGACGACGACGAGCCAGTCGAGCCGCTGCATGGCCGCCCGCGCCAGCTTGGCGTTGGGGCCGCCCACCGCCGGGTTCTGCCCGTCGGCAAGGAAGCCCTTGATGATGCCGTTGTACATATCCACGAACATGTGCTGGTGGCTATAGGCGTCCGCGGACGCGCGCTTCGGGATCCACTGGTATCCGAAGTCGTTGTCCTTGGTGGCCGCGTCGTCGTAGAAGGCCTTGAGCAGGCTCACCATGAACTTCGGCCGGTTCACCCAGAAACCGCCCTTCGGCGTCTCCTTCTCGAGGTACGTCTTGAGATCGGGATGCGCGTCGCGCAGCGGCATCGGCAGGTAGCCCGGCAGCTCGTGATAGAGCAGCTCGAGGTCGGTCGCGCCCTGCACGTTGGCGTGGCCACGCAGCGCGGTAACGCCGCCGCCCGGCCGTCCGATGTTGCCGAGCAAGAGCTGCAGCATGCAGAGCGCGCGGATGTTCTCGACGCCGTTGGTGTGCTGCGTGAGGTTCAGCGCGTAGGTGATGGTGCCCGTCTTCTCGGGGCCCGAGGTCCCGCAGTAGAGCTGCGCCACCTCCTCGAACTTCGCCTTCGGGATGCCGCACACCCGCTCGACCATTGCCGGCGTGTACCGGCTGTACTGTCGCCTGAGGTGCTGAAAGACGGTGAGAGGGTCTCTGAGCGTGAGGTCACGCCTGGGGTTGCCCTCGCCGTCGAGCTGGTACTTCCAGGAGGAGCGGTCGTACGACTTCTTGCTCCCGTCGTAGCCCGTGAACAGGCCGTTGAGATCGGTCGCGTTCTTGAACGCCGGGTCGAGCAGGAACGACGCGTTCGTGTAGTGGACGACGTACTCCTTGAAGTAGAGGTTCTTCTGCATGGCGTAATTCATCAGCCCGCCGAAGAACGCGATGTTGGTGCCCGAGCGCAGCGGCATGTGGATGTCCGCCGCCGCACTGGTGCGCGTGTAACGCGGGTCCACGTGGATGACCTTTGCCCCGCGCTCCTTGGCCTTCATCACCCACTGGAAGCCCACCGGGTGGTTCTCGGCCATGTTCGACGTGATCATGATCACGTCGGAATGCTGGAGGTCGATGAGATTCGTCGTCATCGCCCCGCGACCGAACGTGGTCCCCAAAGCTGGGACCGTGGCGCTGTGTCAGACCCTGGCCTGGTGCTCGTGATAGACGATGCCGAAGGTGCGGTTCAGCTTCGACAGGAGGTAGCATTCCTCGTTGTCGATGCAGGCCGACCCGAGCGAGGCGATCGCCTCGAGCCGGTTGACGGTGACCTCCTTGCCTTCCTTGTCCTTCTCCTTCTCGATGAAGTGCTTCTCGCGGGTGTCGTAGTAGCGCTTGGCGATCTGGTCATACATCCACTCGATCGGCTTCTCTTCCCACCGGTCCGAGCCGGGCGCGCGGTAGAGCGCCTTGGTCGGCCTCAGCGGATTGTTCGACAGCTGGATGGTGGCGGCACCCTTGGGGCAGAGCCGGCCCAGCGTGTGCGGGGTGTCCGGGTTGCCCTCGATGTCGATGATCTTGTTGTCCTTGGAATAGATGAGCTGTCCGCAGCCGACCGCGCAGTACGGGCAGACGCCCGCGAACGCTTTCGCTTCCTTGATCTTGAGCGACACCGCGGCCGCTTCGACGGGCAGCATGTCGACACCCCCGCCGAGCGCGGCACCGGTGGCGGTCGCTCCCCCATATTTCAGGAAGTCACGACGTGAAAGGCTCATCGAAGCCTCCTTGTCACCACTCTGGACTGGAGAGCTCGTCCCAGACCCGTCGGACGACGACGATGCGGGTGGGCCGGCCGACCGGCCCCTCGAGCCTGACGATGTCGCCCGCGTTCAGCGCGGTGAGATCCCCGCGACCGCCCTTGTCGTCGCTGACGACGAGGGTCTGCTCAGAGCACGAGAGGTCGGTACAGGCATCGGCGAAGCCCTTCACCCGGACGGTGCCCCGGGCGACGTCAATGGCGACGATGATGTGGCGATCTTGCTGAATCGAGTCGGTGAGGCTCATGGCGGCGATGCCCCCTCCCCGCTGATTCCGGCACCTATGGCCGGTATGAGGATGAGAGCATCCTAGGCGGTCGGACCTTACGATGTCAAGATTGCACTACTGCGTATCCCACTGTTCTTGTGAACGTAGTCCCGCGTTGTCGTCGCGCTCGCGTGGGGCATACAGGCGTCGCTGCTTGTCAAGCATCCTCACCGCCAGGTCCCGTGCCCCTTCCCGGAGCAGGGTTACGACCTGCTGCCTGGTTTCCAGATCGACAATGGGGGTATTTGTGACGGGATTGTAGAGCTTCCCGAGTTCACGGAGGACGGCGTTCACCCGGTCGGGGTCGTCGAGATAGGCCGTCGCCTCGCGGAACAGGTCCAGGGCGTAGTCCTCGCGCTTGTTCCGGCCCTTGTCCTTGCCGCCGAAGCGCCGCTTGAAAGCCTTCTCGGCGGCCGACTCGATGCGCTCCTCAGTCACGCGTCGCGGGCTCCGCGTCCAGGACGAGCGCCTCGCCGGCGTAGAGATTGAGGCCGTCGGGCCGCACGTAGCCGCAGACGGTGACGTTCAGCTGCTCGGCGAGCGCCACCGCCATCTCGGTGGGCGACGTCCGAGAGGCGACCACCGGCACGCCCATACGCGCGGCTTTGAGGAGCATCTCGGACGAGACTCGCCCGGTGGACAGGAGAATGCGATCGGTCGTCGGAACCCCCTCCAGCAGCGCCTGCCCCTTCACCTTGTCGACGGCGTTGTGGCGGCCCACGTCCTCCGCGACGACGAGCAGCCGCGTTCCGTCCGAGAGGGCGGCGCCGTGGATGCCGCGAGAGCGCTGGTACTGCGTCGCCGCCTGGAACAGCTGCTTCATGCCGTCGGCGAGCGCGGCCGGCCGCACCCGGAGCGACGAGTGGAGCGGCGGGAAGAGCCGATGATCGATTCGGAACGTGATCCCGCCGCCGCACCCCGAGGTGAGGATCCTCTCGGTGGGCAGCGTGACCGGATGCGTCAGCGTGACGTCGGCCCGCCCGTCGACGGGCGAGACCACCACCCGGGCGATCTCCTCCATGCTGCCGATGACCTTCTCCATCCACAGGTAGCCGATGACGAGCGCCTCGAGCATCGTGGGTGAGCAGAGCAGCGTGAGGAATTTCTCGCCGTTGACGTGGATGGTGAGGGGCTGCTCGCGAACGACCTCGGCGGCGACTTCGCTGACGCGACCGCCCCGGACGGTGACGTAGGTGCGCATCGCGTCGCTATTCTAGCGCGGATCGCCCGTGGGACCGCCGGTGCGCGGCGGCGGCGGGGTCCTGGCGCGGCAGCGGCCGGGGGCGCGGGCGACGTCACCCGCTCGACCCACACGCCGTTCCTCGAACGGCGCATCGGGGTAGCGGACGCGGATGAGCACAAGGCCGTGGGCAGGGGCGGTCGGGCCGGCGAGCTTGCGATCGCGGGCCGCGAGGACCTGCGTCATCCATTCGGCGGGGCGGGCGCCGCGACCGACGTCGACGGCGCTGCCGACGAGATTCCTCACCATGTGATGCAGGAACCGGTCGGCGGAGATCAGCACGGCCACGAGCGCGCGCCGCCGGAGCACGTGCACGGCCTGCACATGACAGACGGGATCGGCGTCGCGGCCGGGCGCCGCGCAGAACGCGCCGAAGTCGTGGCGGCCGCGCATCGCTGCCAGCGCCCCGCGCACGGCGTCGAGATCCAGCGCGCCGGGCACGTGCCAGGCGAAGCGCCGCAGGAGCGGCGCGGCGACCGGTCCATTGTCGAGCAGATAGAGGTAGCGCTTGCCGGCCGCCGCGCGCCGGGCGTCGAAGCCGGGCGGCGCCTCGCGCGCGTCGAGCACGCGCACGCTCGGCGGCAGCGCCGCATTGAGGGCGGCCTGGACGGCCGCGGGGGCCAGCGTCGCCTGCGTGCTGAGCGAGGCGGTCTGTCGGAGCGCGTGGACGCCGGCGTCGGTGCGGCTGGCGCCGGTCACGCGCGCGTCGGCGCCGAGAAAACGACGCGCCGCTTCCAGGACCGCGCCCTGCACCGTGGGCGCATCGGGCTGCACCTGCCAGCCGCGGAAATCGGTGCCGTCGTACGCGAGGACGAGACGGACGGTGCGCGTTCCTATTGCGGCGGACGACGGCGCGACGCGCGGTCGGGCACCAGGGTGAGCCAGACCACCGCCACGAGGAGAAAGAGTCCGATGCCGATGAAGTCGTTCCACTCCAGGCGTGCCAGGAGTGAGTCGGCATCGTGGCGCTCCAGCCACGTCTGGCGCTCCAAGTCCTTGGGCTCGTAGTGCAGCGGCGCGTAGCCGGCCCAGGCGTTCACGAAGCGCGCGACGTTGGGCACCGCGATCCAGGCGACGACGAGGATGGTGAGCACCACGGCGAAGTTGAACCGGGCGTGACGACCGAACCGGCGGCGGTAGGCGCGGCGAAGAGTCCTCATCCCGCGACCTGCCCTAGGTGGCGAGCAGCAGCTCGGCGATCTGCACGGCGTTGGTCGCCGCCCCTTTGCGCAGCTGGTCTCCGACCACCCAGAAGTTCAGCGCGCGCGGATGCGAGAGATCCTCGCGGATACGCCCGACCCAGCAGTCGTCCTGTCCCTCGACGTCGACCGGCATCGGGTAGCGCTGCTCCGCGGGCTCGTCCCACACCTTGAGACCGGGGAAGCGGCCGAAGAGCTCGCGCGCGCGCTCGACGCTGACCTTGTCTTCCGTCTCGACGTTCACGGCGACGGAGTGACAGGTGAACACCGGCACCCGGACCGTCGTCGGCGAGATCAGAAGGTCCGGTGCCTCGAGGATCTTACGCGTCTCGTTGATGAGCTTCCATTCCTCGCCCGTGTAACCGTCAGGCGCAAATGTGTCGATCGCGGGAATCAGGTTGAACGCGATGCGATGCGGGAAGTGCGTGGGCCGCATCGCCTCGCCACGTGCCCACGCGAGCGTCTGCTGCCGGAGGTCCTCGATGCCGTTGACGCCGGCGCCCGAGACCGACTGGTACGAGGTGACGACCACGCGGCGGATCCGCGCGGCGTCGTGCAGCGGCTTGAGCGGCATCACGGCCACGATCGTGGTGCAGTTGGGCGACGCCACGATGCCCCGGTGCGCCTTCACGGCGTGGGGGTTGATCTCCGGCACCACGAGCGGCACGGCCGGGTCCAGGCGCCAGGCGTTGGACTTGTCCACCACGACGGCGCCGGCCCTCGCGATCATCGGCGCGTATTCCCTGGCCTGCGCGCTGCCCGCCGAGCAGATGGCGATCTCGACACCCTTGAAGGCCGCCGGCTCGACGCGCCCGACGCGGATGTCCTCGCCGCGGAAGCTCACCGTCTTGCCGACGGAGCGCTCGGAGGCGAAGGCGCGCAGCTCGCGCACGGGGAACTTGCGCTCCTCGAGGATCTTCAGCGTCGTCTGCCCGGCGGCGCCCGTGGCGCCGACCACCGCGACCGTGACTCCCGAGGCCATCAGCCCTCCAGCTCGTGCACGACGTGATCGCCCATCTCGCGCGTCCCGAGGACCTTCTCGCCGGGCCGGGCGATGTCGCCCGTCCGGCGGCCCTGCTCGAGCACGCGCTGCACGGCGCCCTCGACCCGGCCGGCCGCCTCTGTCATGTTCAAAGAGTACCGCAGCAGCAGGCCGGCCGACAAAATCGCGGCGAGCGGGTTGGCGATGCCCTTGCCCGCGATGTCCGGCGCGGTGCCGTGCACCGGCTCGTAGAGGCCGACGTTGCGGCCGCCCGCTCCGGCGGGGCCCAGCGACGCCGAGGGCAGCATGCCCATCGATCCCGCGAGGATCGCCGCCTCATCCGACAGGATGTCGCCGAAGGTGTTCTCGGTGACGATCGTGTCGAAGTGCGTGGGCTTGTGGACGAGCGCCATCGCGCAGTTGTCGACGAGAACGTGCTCCAGCGCGACGTCGGGATAGTCCTTGCCGATCCGCGTGACCACCTCGCGCCAGAGCTGGGAGACGACCAGCACGTTGGCCTTGTCGACGGACGCGAGACGGCGACGCCGCTTGCGCGCCACCTCGAAGGCGACGCGCGTGACGCGCTCGATCTCGCGCGTCGTGTAGACCATCGTGTTGATCGCGCGCTCGCCCCCGTCGGCGAACGACTCGCGGCCGCGCGGCTCGCCGAAGTAGAGGCCGCCGGTCAGCTCCCGGATCACCATGATGTCGGTGCCCTCGACCACCGAGCGTTTGAGCGGCGAGGCGTCGATCAGCATCGGAAAACAGAGGGCCGGCCGGAGATTGGCGTAGAGATCGAGCTCCTTGCGCAGCGCCAGCAGCCCGCGCTCGGCGCGCTGCTCTTGCGGCAGGGCGTCCCACGTCGGCCCGCCCACGGCGCCGAAGAGGATGGCGTCGGCGTTGCGGCACAGCGCCAGCGTCTCCGACGGCAGCGGGGTGCCGGCGGCGTCGATGGCGGCACCGCCGATCAGCGCCTCCTCGAACTCGAACGTCACGCCGGCACGCTTGCCGACGGCGCGCAACACGCGCACCGCTTCCGGCGTCACCTCCTGCCCGATCCCGTCGCCGGGTAGCACCGCAATCTTGTAAGTGGCCATGCTGTCCTTTCCGCGCTCAGACGCCGCCGGCGTCCTTCGTACGCGACCCGCTCTGCAGCATGCGGTTGAGCGCGCTCAGGTATGCGCGGGCGCTCGCCTCGATGACGTCGGTCGAGGAGCCCTTCCCGGAGACCAGCGTGCCGTCGAAATCGACCTTCACCGCCACCTCGCCCAGGGCGTCCTTGCCGGAGGTCGCCGCGCGGATGGCGTAATCTTGCAGGCGGCCCTTCATGCCGGTGATGGCGTCGATGGCCGCGAGGGCGGCGTCCACCGGACCGTCGCCGACGCCCGAGTCCTGGTACGACTCGCCGTCCTTCTTGAGCTTCACCGTCGCCGACGGGATCACGCCGGTGCCGCTGATGACGTGCAGGTACTCGAGCTGGTACACGGCGTCCGCCTGCGTCGCCTCATCGGTGACGATGGCGATCAGGTCCTCGTCGTAGACCTCCTTCTTGCGGTCGGCGAGGTCCTTGAATCCCTTGAACGCGCGGTCGAGATCGCCGGTGGCGAGGTCGAAGCCGAGGTCCTTGAGTCGCGCCGCCAGCGCGTGCCGCCCGGAGTGCTTGCCGAGGACGAGCTTGTTGGACGGGCGCCCGATGTCCTTGGGCTTCATGATCTCGTAGGTGAGCTTCTCCTTGAGCACGCCGTCCTGGTGAATGCCTGCCTCGTGGGCGAACGCGTTCTCGCCGACGATGGCCTTGTTCGGCTGCACGTGGATGCCGGTGACGTGAGAGAGCAGCCGCGAGGTGCGGAAGATCTCTTCCGTCTTCACGCGGGTCTCGGCGCCGAAGTAGTCCTTGCGAGTGTGCAGCGCCATCACGACTTCTTCGAGCGAGGCGTTGCCGGCCCGCTCGCCGATACCGTTGATGGTGCACTCCACCTGCCGCGCGCCGTTCATGACGCCCGTCAGCGAGTTGGCCACCGCCTGGCCGAGATCGTTGTGGCAGTGGACGGAGAGCACGTACGCGCCCGCGTGCCGCTTGAGCCGCTCCTGGATCCGCGCGATCCGCTCGCCCCACTCGCGGGGGATGGCGTAGCCGACCGTGTCGGGGATGTTGATCGTGCGCGCGCCGGCGTCGACACAGGCCTCGAGGACATCACACATGTAGTCGAAGTCGGAGCGGGAGGCGTCCTCCGGCGAGAACTCGACGTCCTCGCAGTAGCCGCGCGCGTGCCGGACCGCCTCCACGGCCGCCTTCATCACCTCAGCCCGCGACTTGCGCAGCTTGTACTTCAGGTGGATGTCGGAGGTCGCGACGAACGTGTGGATGCGGGGCTTCGTCGCGTACTTCACCGCCTCCCAGCACCGGTCGATGTCGCCCAGGCCCACGCGCGAGAGCCCGCAGATCGCCGGGGCGCCCGCGAGCGTGCCGACCTGCTTGGCCACCTCGCGCGTCGCCTCGAAGTCCTCCTCGGACGAGATGGGGAAGCCGGCCTCGATGACGTCCACGTTCAGGCGCGCCAGCTGCCGGGCCATCTCCAGCTTTTCCATCGTGTTCATCGAGAACCCGGGCGACTGCTCGCCGTCACGGAGCGTGGTGTCGAAGATGATGACTCGGTCCATGGCCTTCTCCCCCTGTTCTTCCTTGCCTGTCACGGATGGTCCCTGCTGCCGGTCGCCTCGATCGCCGCCGGCGCCGGCGTGTGGCCGACGATCAGCCGCCGTACCGGCCCCGAGACCGCGTACCCGCCGAACACGACGAAGAGGAACACCTCGTGCTTCGTGGCCACGATCATCCCGGCCAGGACAACGATGAGCAGCGTGTGAACGGGCGGGCGCTTCGCCCAGTCGAATTCCTTGAAGCTCCAGTAGTGGAACGTCGAGACCATGAGCAGCGCCACCAGATAGGTGACGACAGCCACGCTCACGCGCATCCACCGCGTGAGATCCTCGCCCTGGAGGAGGATCACCACCGAGCACGCCACGGCGGCGCCCGCCGGAATGGGCAGGCCGACGAAGTAGCGCTTGTCGGCGGTGCCGGTGATGACGTTGAAGCGCGCCAGCCGCAGCGCGCCGCAGATCACGAAGAGAAACGCGGCGAACCACGCGGAGCGGCCCAGGTCGCGCAGCGCGAACCAGTAGAGCATGAACGCCGGCGCCACGCCGAACGAGACGATGTCGGCCAGCGAGTCGTACTCCACGCCGAACTGGCTGGTGGCCTTCATGAGCCGCGCCACGCGTCCGTCCAGCATGTCCATGATCATGGCCACGAAGATCGCGAGCGTCGCCTCCGTGTACCGCCCGTCCACCGTCAGCAACATCGCGAAGAAGCCGCAGAAGAGGTTGCCGGTGGTGAGCAGGCTCGGCAGCAGGAAGATGCTCTTTCGCCGCCGCTCGCGCAGCTCGTGCCACGGCCGCCGGCGCAGCCGCTTCGTCCCATGGCGGCGCGGAATCACGGCCGTGCGAGCCGTAGGACCGAGTGCCGGCCCTGCCGGCCCGTCCGAGGCGAGCCTATGATCATGGCAGGAGGCCGATCACGGTGACGCCGCCGGTGACGCGATCGCCCGGCCGCACGCGCACGTCGGTGCCGCGCGGCAGGTAGCAGTCCGTGCGCGAGCCGAAGCGGATCATGCCGAAGCGCTCGCCGGCGGCGAGCTTGTCGCCGGGCCCGACGCGGCACACGATCCGCCGCGCGACCACGCCCGCGATCTGCACCACGGTGACGCGCGCGGCGTCGCCCTGCAGGCGGACGGCGCACCGCTCGTTGCTGACGCCCGCCTCCGGGTCGTAGGCGGCCACGAAGCGGCCCGGCGTGTAGACGACGTCGGTGACGAGGCCGCCGATGGGCGCACGGTTGACGTGTACGTCCAGCGGCGAGAGGAAGATCGACACGCGCGAGGAGGGCCCGACGAACGGATCGACGGCATCCTCCACGCCCAGCACGCGGCCGTCGGCGGGCGCGAGCACGCCGTTGGACACGACCGGGATCTCGCGCTCGGGGTCGCGGAAGAACCCGAGCGACGCGAGCGAGGCCGCCCAGAACGGCAGGGCCACCCGGCGGTGGCCGAGCAGCGTGAGGCCGGCGGCGACGACCGCCGGTCCCACGATGAACGGCCAGCCCTCTCTGGCGATCGGCAGCTTCTGCTCCACGTTACATCCTCGGCGGCTTGATCCAGGACATCATCGAGCGCAGGCGCTTGCCGACTTCCTCGATCTGGTGATCGGCGTCGCGCCGGCGCATGGCCAGGAAGCCCGCGCGGTTGGCCTGGTTCTCGAGCACCCACTCGCGCGCGAACTGCCCCGACTGGATCTCACCCAGGATCTTCTTCATCTCCCGCTTCGTCTCGTCGCTCACCACGCGCGGGCCGCGGGTGTAGTCGCCGTACTCCGCGGTGTCGGAGACGGAGTAGCGCATGTAGGCGAGGCCGCCCTGATAGAAGAGGTCCACGATCAGCTTCATCTCGTGCATGCACTCGAAGTACGCGACCTCCGGCTGGTAGCCGGCTTCGACGAGCGTCTCGAAGGCCGCCTTGATCAGGTGCGAGACGCCGCCGCAGAGCGTCGTCTGCTCGCCGAAGAGATCCGTCTCCGTCTCTTCCTTGAAGGTCGTCTCGATCACGCCCGCGCGCGTGCAGCCGACGCCCCGGCCGTACGCCAGCGCGAGGTCGCGCGCCTTGCCCGTCACGTCCTGCTGGACGGCGACGAGCGCCGGCACCCCGGGCCCCTGGGTGAAGAGGTCGCGCATCACGTGGCCGGGCGCCTTGGGCGCGATCATGGTCACGTCGACGTCGGGCGGCGGCACCACCTGGTTGAAGTGGATGTTGAAGCCGTGGGCGAACATCAGCATCTTGCCTTTGCCGAGGCCCTTGCGGATCGACTCCTCGAAGACGTGGCGCTGCGTCTGGTCGGGCAGCAGGATCATCACGACGTCGCCCGCCTTGGCGGCGTCGGCGACGGGCGCCACCTTCAGCCCGTCCTTCTCGGCCTTCGCCCAGGACTTGGAGCCCTGGTAGAGGCCGACGATCACGTCCTGGCCCGAGTCCTTGAGGTTCAGCGCGTGGGCGTGGCCCTGGCTGCCATACCCGATGATCGCGATCTTCTTGCCCTTGAGGAGGCCGAGGTCACGCGCGTCTTGGGCCCGCGCGAGATCGCCACCTTGCCCGTACGCACGACCTCCTGGATGCCCATCGGCCGCAGCAGCTCGACGAGCGCCTCGAGCTTGCCCTCGTCACCGGTGGCCTCGAGCACGAACGAGACCTGGGTGACATCCACCACCTTGGCCCGGAAGATGTCGGCGGTGCGGAGGATCTCCTCGCGGTGCTGCGGCTCGGCATTCACGCGGATGAGCATCAGCTCGCGCTCGACGTGGCTCTCGTCGGTGAGGTCGTTGACCTTGATGACGTCGATCAGCTTGTGCAGCTGCTTCGTCACCTGCTCGATGACGAACTCGTCGCCGCTGACCACGAGCGTCATCCGTGACACCGTCGGGTCGAGGGTCTCGCCCACCGACAGGCTCTCGATGTTGTACCCGCGCGCCGAGAACAGCCCGGCCACGCGCGAGAGCACGCCGAACTTGTTCTCGACGAGCACGGAGATCGTGTGCTTGCGGGGCTCGGTGCCGTTCATGCTCATCTTTCTTCCTGGGGGCCCCGACATGGCCCCCAGACCCCCATCGCTCGGACGCGCCCCGGCGCAGCCGTGGCGCGCCTCGGTATCGCCACACCATGTCTCATGTCAGAACCCCGTCTGCGACTTCTCGGCCCGGTCGCGAACCTCGCGGGTCGGGGGGGCCAGGATCATGTCCGTGTTGGCGCCCCCCGCCGGGACCATCGGGAAGACGCACTCGTCCTTGTCCACGCACACGTCCAGGACGACCGGCGCCGGCGTGCTCAGCATCTTCTCGATGGCCGGCAGCACCTCGCTCGGCTTCGTCACCCGTAGCCCGACGCAACCGTAGGCCTCGGCCAGCTTCACCCAGTCGGGGATGCCGGGCAGGTCGATCGCGCAGTAACGCTCCTTGTAGATGATGCGCTGCCACTGCCGGACCATGCCGTGGCCGCTGTTGTTGATGATGACCGTCTTCACCGGGAGCTTCTCGACGAAGCACGTGGCCAGCTCCTGGCTGTTCATCGCGAAGGAGCCGTCGCCGTCGATGTTGACCACGTGCCGGCCGGGGTGCGCGGCCTGCACGCCCATGGCCGTGGGCAGGCCGTAGCCCATGGTGCCGAGCCCGCCCGAGGTGAACCACGCGCGCGGGTGCGTGAACTTGTAGTACTGGGCCGCCCACATCTGGTGCTGGCCGACGCCGGTGACGATCATCGCCTCCCCGCGCGTGGCGTTGGAGATCTCCTGGATCACGTATTGCGGCTTGATGACGTCGTCGCTCCACTCGTAGCGGAGCGGCTCCTTCACCTTCCACTCGGCGATCTGCGCGTGCCAGGGCTTCTGGCCCTCCTGGCCGTCGCCGCCGGCCTTCGCCTCCTCGCGGACCGCCTCGACGAGCGCCCGTAGCACGCGGCGGCAGTCGCCGACGATCGGCACGTCGACCTTGATGTTCTTGGAGATCGACGACGGATCGATGTCGATGTGGATGATCTCCGCGTGCGGCGCGAAGGCGTCCACCCGCCCGGTCACCCGATCGTCGAAGCGGGCGCCCACCGCGACGAGCACGTCGGAATGGTGGACGGCCATGTTCGCGTAGTAGGTCCCGTGCATGCCGAGCATCTCGATGGACAGCGGATGCTCCGACGGAAACGCGCCCAGCCCCATGAGGGTCGTGGTCACCGGGATCTGGGTCAGCTCGGCCAGCTCGCGCAGCTCCGCGTGCGCGTTCGACGAGATGACGCCGCCGCCGACGTAGAGGACCGGCTTCTTCGCGCGCAGCATGGCTTTCGCGGCGCGCTTGATCTGGCCGGCGTGGCCCTCGTAGTTCGGATTGTAGGAGCGCATGGTGACCTTCTCCGGCCAGATGAGCTCCGCCTCCTTCACGAGGATGTCCTTGGGCAGGTCCACGTGCACGGGACCCGGCCGGCCCGTGGCCGCGATGTGGAACGCCTCGCGGATGATGGGGCCGAGATCCTTGCCGTCCTTCACGAGGAAGTTGTGTTTGGTGGCCGAGCGCGTGATGCCGACGTTATCGGCCTCCTGGAACGCGTCGTTTCCAATCAGATGCGTGGGCACTTGACCAGTGAATGCCACAATCGGAATCGAATCCATCATCGCGTCTTGAAGTGCGGTGACGAGGTTGGTGCACGCGGGTCCGGAGGTCACCAGACAGACGCCGACCTTCCCCGTCGCACGCGCGTACCCCTCGGCGGCGTGCCCGGCCGCCGCTTCCTGGCGGACCAGGATGTGACGCAGGCCTTCGAAGTCGTACAGCGCGTCGTAAATCGGCAGCACGGCGCCGCCGGGGAGGCCGAAGATGATGTCCACGCCCTCCCGCTTGATGCACTCCAGCACGATCTTCGCCCCTGGCAGTTTCACCGTCGCCTCCATGGGGGCCCCGACATGGCCCCCAAACCCCCCACGCTCGGGACGCCCCGGCGCAGCCGGGGCGCCCCTCGATCACGGCACCCGTCCTTACGCATTCGGCGCGCCCTCGGCGGAGGCCTCGCGCGCCCGGAGACGCGCCTGCGCCGCGCTCAGCCGCGCGATCGGAATCATGAACGGCGAACAGGACACGTACGTCATCCCTACCTTGTGACAGAACTCCACCGACGACGGCTCGCCGCCGTGCTCGCCGCAGATACCGATCTTGAGATCCGGGCGCGTGCGCCGCCCGCGTTCGATGCCGATTCGGATCAGCTCGCCCACGCCCTCCTGGTCGAGGACCGAGAACGGGTCGTGTTGAACGATCCCCTTCTGGAGATAGGCGGGCAGAAACTTGGCGACGTCGTCCCGGCTGTAGCCGAAGGTCAGCTGCGTGAGGTCGTTGGTGCCGAACGAGAAGAACTCGGCGTCGTGGGCGATCTTGTCGGCGATGAGCGCGGCGCGCGGCACCTCGATCATCGTGCCGATCGTGTACTTGACGGGGACGCCCATCCGCGCGACGACGCCGTCGGCGACCTTCTTCGTCTGGTCGTGCGTCACGTGCATCTCGCCGACGGTACCCGTCAGCGGAATCATGATCTCGGGCTCGACCTTCACGCCCTGCTCCGCGGCGATGCAGGCCGCCTCCATGATCGCCTCGACCTGCATGCCGTAGATTTCCGGGTTCGTGATCCCGAGCCGGCAGCCACGGTGGCCGAGCATGGGATTCGCCTCACGCAGCGAGTCGATCTTGGCCAGCTTCTCGTCGAGGGCCGCCTTGCGGGCCGGATTGATCGCAAGCGCGTCCAGCCGCGCGCTCTCCTCGAGCATCTCACGGTACTCCTTCGGGTTCGCGAGGAACTCGTGGAGCGGCGGATCGAGGAGCCGGATGGTGACGGGCAGGCCGTCCATGGCGCGGAAGATTCCGCTGAAGTCGTCGCGCTGCATGGGCTTCAGCTTGTCGAGCGCCGCCCGGAGCTCGGCGCGGCGATCGGGGTCGTCCGCGGCCATGATCATGTCGCGCACGATCGGGATGCGATCGGTCGCGAAGAACATGTGCTCCGTGCGCACGAGCCCGATGCCCTCGGCGCCGAACGAGCGGGCGCGCGCCGCGTCCTCCGGCGTGTCGGCATTGGCGCGCACGCCGAGCTTGCGGTACCGATCGGCCCAGCCGAGGAACTCCTGGGCGAACCCGCTGACCTCGGGCGTGGTGCGCTCGATCGCGTCGAGGATCACCTCGCCGGTCTCACCGTCGATGGCGATCACGTCGCCCTCGCGCACCATGCGCCCGCCCGCCTCGAACACGCGCCGCTCCTCGTGGACGACGATGTCGCTCGCGCCCACGATGCACGGCTTGCCCATGCCGACGGCGACCACCGCCGCGTGCGAGGTCCGCCCGCCCCGCGCGGTCACGATGCCCTCAGCCGCGTACATGCCGGCCACGTCCTCCGGTGAGGTCTCGGGCCGCACCAGGATCACCTGCTGGCCGTTCTTCGCCAGCTCCACGGCGCGATCGGCGTCGAACACCACCTGGCCGACGGCGCCGCCCGGCGCCGCGGGCAGGCCGCGCGCGAGAAGCCGGCCCCCGTCGAGCGCGCGCTGCCTGTCGCGCGAGTCGAGCAGGGGCACGAAGAGCTTGGCGAGGTCGCGCGGGTTCACGCGCAGGAGCGCGGTGTGCTGGTCGATGACGGCCTCGTGCACGAGGTCCACCGCCACCTTCACCGCCGCCGCCGCCGACCGCTTGCCGGCGCGCGTCTGCAGGAGGTA
>QHSB01000563.1 GCA_003220335.1 Candidatus Rokuibacteriota bacterium | reverse complement strand
AGCCGCTGTAGATCGGTCCCCAGTCGGGCTCGCCGTAGATACCCAGGACGATCGCATAGCTGCCCGTTAGCCCGAGCATCAGCAACGGGATCGTCAAACCGGCGATGAACTTGGCCAGGACGATCTCGATCTCCGCAACCGGGGACGTCAAGAGCAGCTCGAGCGTACCCGTCCTTCGCTCTTCGGCGAAAAGCCGCATCGTAACCACGGGCACGATGAGGAGGAGCAGCACCGCCGCTTGGAAGAAGACGCGGACGAGCTCGCCCGTCCGGTTGAGGAAGAGGATCGCGGTGAACGTGTAGCCCATCAGGAGCAGGTAGACCGCTACCGTGGTATAGGCGATGGGCGACGAGAAAATCGCCCGTTCTTCCTTGAGAAGGAGCGTGCCCAGATGCCTCATGCGCGCGACTCCGGGCCTTCGTTCGTGAGGCCGAGGAAGAGCGCCTCCAGGTCCAACGGCGCCGGTCCCATGTCGAGGAGCCCGAAGCCGCCGGCGACGACGGCTGTGGCAAGCGCCTCGGCCATGGGCCCCATCGCGGCGTCCACGAAGTAGGTCGCGACGTCGGCCCCGGACCCGTGCTCGACACTCACACGCTGCACTCCAGCGACCCGCGTGAGGCAGGCGAGGACGGCCGTTGCTTCACAGCGCACCCGCAGCCGGAGGCGCTCGCCCAGGCCCCCCGACCGGAGCGCGTGCACGCCGAGCAGCCGACCCGCGAGCAGAATTGCGACACGGTCGGCCACGCGCTCTATCTCGCTCAAGATGTGGGAGGTGACGAGGATCGTTCGCTCTCCCGCCAGGGCTCGGATGTGCCCCCGCACTTCGATGATCTGGCGCGGGTCGAGGCCGTTCGTGGGCTCGTCGAGGATCAGAAGGGCAGGATCCCCCAGCAGCGCCTGGGCGATGGCGACGCGCTGACGGTACCCGCGCGAAAGCCCGCCGATGAGACGACGCGCGACGTCACCCAGAGCCAGGCGCTCGATCGCGGCATCCACCGCCCCGGATACCGCGCGTCGCTCGAGCCGCTTGAGCCTGGCCATGAAGGTGAGAAATTCCCGGACGCCCATCCCGCCATAGAGCGGGACGTCTTCGGCCACGTAGCCGACCCTGGCCCGCGTGGCCAGCGAATCGTTCACGACGTCGAGGCCGGTGATGTGTGCAGTTCCCGAGGACGGCCGAAGATACCCGGTGAGGATGCGGAGGATGGTCGTCTTCCCGGAACCGTTCGGGCCAAGCAGCCCCATGACCTCGCCGGCCTGGACCTCGAGGGAAACATGGTCGACGGCCAATCTCGGTCCGTACCACTTGGTGAGTTGCTCGGCGACGATGACGGGCGGCATGCCCAGCGGGGGCGCCGCGCCGCCGGAGGGACCTGCCGTCCGGCGGTCGCGGGCTACCTCAAATCCCGACTGCGTGACCTACTCGAACACCTGCGGAGCGTGTGAGCTCCGGGCCTTACCCGCCGGGCCGTCCGGGTCGTGGGCGGTCATGAAGCTCGCGTTCTCACGGCCCTGCAGCACCCGAATGTATTCGTATGCGTTCAGGATCCCCGTGGGGTAGTAGGCCAGCGAGATATCCGGCAGGAGGTTCTTCGTGACGTTCTCCGAGAAGTAGACGTTGTCACTTGTCAGGATGACCGTGCCCGTCTTCGGCAGGCGCACGATCGCCATCTGGCTCCCCGGAGTGTGGCCCGGCCAGCTCTTGAGGACGACGCTCCCGTCGCCGAACACGTCCAGGTCACCCGACAGCTGCTCCATCTTGGTCTTGTTAGGGAGCGCCTCGCCGAGATCGTTCCGGAGGCACGCGACGTCGCCCGGGATGTAGGGGCCGGCGGTTCCCGGCTCGGGCCAGGCCGCGTTCTTCATCTCGTCCTTCTGGACGAGGAAGACCGCCTTCGGGAACTTGCAGACGTTCCCGCCGTGATCGAGGTGCATATGGCCGACGGCCACGTATTTGATGTCATCCGGCGTCAGCCCGATCTTCTTGAGCTGTGTATCGATGGCGACGTCCGGGCCGCGCTCGGGGGTCAGGCCCTTGATGAACGGCCCCCAGTAGCTCGGGTCGCTGATGATTTTGTCGTTGTTGCCGGTGTCGAAGAGGAAGTTGCCCTTCGGATGCTTGACCACGAAGAAGCCAACGGGCACCGTGATCGGGTTGCTCGACGCCCCCGATTGCAGCGCGCTCTTCGCGATGGTCAGGCCTCCGGAGCTGAATGCGTAGAGCTTCATGCCGGCGGGGCTGGCAGCCTGCGACAGGGATGTGATGCCGACGAGCACGAGGACCATCACGGCCGATATCGTGCCAAGGGTCGTTCGCTTCATACGGGGTCTCCTAACGGGTCCGATGGAACTTCAGTGCGACGGAACACGCGATAACTCCTACGCAGCCCGGACGTCCACGTCGCGAATTCCCCTTACTTGCATGGTCCTGCCGTCGCGCGCCGAATATATGCGCGCGAAACGACCATGTCAAGGAGCCGCAATCACACGCTCAACATCAATCACCCATCGGATCGATACGGAATTCGAGCACTTCCGGCAGGGCGCCGGCGACGACAGCTGCCCTACCCCTTCTGCATATACGCCGGCGCGCCGGCACCGGGGAAGAAGTCCTCGCGCGGCGGCGCGAAGACGTCGATGACCTCCGTGTCTTCGACAAACCAGGCCTCGTGCTCGACGCCGCCGGGGATGACGCCGA
>QHSB01000130.1 GCA_003220335.1 Candidatus Rokuibacteriota bacterium | reverse complement strand
TTCTGGCGGCGCTGGAAGATCGAGCCGAAGGACGCGCTGACGCGGCTGAAGGCGGCCGGGCTTCGCTCCATGCCCGGCGGCGGCGCCGAGATCTTCTCGCCGCGGCTCGCGAAGCTGCTCAAGTACACGGGCAAGGCCGATCCAGAGCGGTGGTGCGAGATCCACGGCATCGCGCACGCGCTTGGCATCAAGACGAACGCCACGATGCTGTACGGGCACGTCGAGACGCTCGCCGAGCGCGTCGAGCACCTGCTGCGGCTGCGCGAGCAGCAGGACGCCTCCGGCGGGTTCGTCACCTTCATCCCCCTCGCCTACCAGACGGCGGCCACCAAGCTCGTGGCGCGCCAGACGCCGCCCGCGGACTCTCTGAAGACGATCGCCGCCTCGCGGCTGCTCCTCGACAACTTCCCGCACGTCGAGGCGTACTGGGTGACGCTGGGCGAGGAGACGACCTCGGTGGCGTTGCACTTCGGCGCCGACGACGTCAACGGCACGCTGGAGGACGAGCGCATCCAGCATCTGTCGGGCGCGCAGACGCCGGCGGGGGTGGCGCGCGAGCAGCTCTTCCGGATGATCCGCGACGCCGGCAAGATCCCCGTCGAGCGCGACGCGCTCTACAACGTGGTGAGAATATGGAACTAGGCCAGCGATTCGCCGACCGTCGGGCCGTAGTGCGAGCCGCAGGCGAAGTCGAGGCGAGCCTGAGTGAGTCGCCCTGCGAGGCCGCCCCGACGGCGAAGATGAAAGAGGCGGCCCCGACGGCAAATACCAAAGACCGCTGCACCGCCAACCGCTTCACCGCTACGCGAATCGACCGCGAGGAAGGCCACCATCTTCTCACCGACGCGCCGCTCCTCGAAGTCGGCGCGCGCGCCGCCGCGGCGCGCTTCGCGCGCCGGCCGGACAAGGTCGTGACCTTCGTGATCGACAGCAACCCGAACTACACGAACGTCTGCATCACCGATTGCCAGTTCTGCGCCTTCTATCGCAAGCCCGGCGATCGCGAGGCGTGGACGCTCACGGTGGACGAGGTGCTGGCGAAGGTCGAGTCCGCGGCGACGAAGGGCGCGACCACCGTGCTGCTGCAGGGCGGCCACAACCCCGCGCTGCCCCTCGACTACTACCTGACGCTGGTGCGCGAGACGCGCACGCGGTTCCCCCAGGTCACGCCGCACTTCTTCACGGCCTCCGAGATCCACACGATGGCCCAGGTGGCCGGGCTGCGGTTCACCGACATCCTCGATCGTCTCTGGGACGCCGGCCAGCGCACCATCCCCGGCGGCGGCGCCGAGGTTCTCTCGACGCGCGTGCGCGCGCGCATCGCGCCGAAGAAGGGTGGCCCGGAGTCGTGGCTCGAGGTTCATCGCGAGGCGCACCGCCGCGGGTTCAAGTCCACGGCCACCATGATGTACGGCCATGTCGAAACGGTGGACGACCTGCTCGACCACTTCGACGCGATCCGCGAGCTTCAAGACATGTTCGGCGGCTTCACCGCCTTCGTGCCGTGGTCGTTCAAGCCGGGCAACACGCTGCTCGAGAAGTGGATCAAGCAGTACAAGGGCCCGAGCATGTACCTGCGCGTCCTCGCGGCGGCCCGGCTCTACCTCGACAACTTCCCGCACGTACAGGCCTCGTGGTTCTCCGAGGGCAAGGCGACGGGCCAGATCGCGCTGCACTTCGGCGCCGACGACTGGGGCGGCACGCTGTTCGAGGAGAACGTCCACAAGGCCGCCGAGTACGTCAACACGATCTCCGTGGACGAGATCGTGACGCTGATCCGCGAGGCCGGCTTCACGCCCGTCCAGCGGACGACCGAGTACGAGATTCTCCGGACGTACTAGGTCGGAGTTTTTCTAAACCGGATCGATCGGCGGGACGGCGGAGACGAGCCCCTTCTGATGCGCCATCCTTGTCGATGCCCCGCCCGTAGCGCATCGCGTAGTCGAGCGCCTCGTCCACGTGGGCGTGGGCCCAGGCGATCGAGTCCCGGAGCGCCTGCGAGAGCGCGCGATGGAGATCCTCGCCGAGATCGCGGCGCATCACGTTGCAGCCGAGCGGCAGCGGCAGCTTCGTGTCCTGCTCCCAGGCCTCGCCGAGGTCGAGGACCTTATGCAGGCCCAGCGTCTGGTAGGTGATCTGGCCTTCGTGGATCAGCAGGCCCAGGTCCGCTTGTCCCTCCAGCACCGCCGTGGGGATCTTGTCGAACGCGACCTCGATGATCGGCGGATCGCCGACGTAGAGGCGCAGCAGCAGCGCGGAGGTGGTGTGCTTGCCGGCGATCGCCGTCACGCGCTGCTCGAGCTCGGCCCTCGGGATCGCCTCGCGCGCGACGAGGATCGGCCCGTAGCCCTTCCCCATCGAGGCGCCGGGATCCATCATCCGATACCGGTCGGCGATGAGGAGGTACGTCGCGAACGAGACGGCGGTGACCTCCAGCTCGGCCTCGCGCGAGCGGCGGTTGAGCGTCTCGATGTCCTCCAGCACGTGCTCGATCCTCACGCCGGGGATGCGCACTTTCCCCGCGGTCAGCGCGTAGAACATGAACGCGTCGTCGGGGTCCGGGCTGTGGCCGATTCGCACCAGGCGATCCATCGGGCGCTCCCGTGAGCAAAGTCGCGACGCGAGAGCGCATCCTCGACGCCGCGCTGGCGGTGTTCGCCCGCAAAGGCTAACACAGGTCCGAACGTCGGCCTCAGAAGCGGAGCGTCAACCCGGCGGACAGGCCCCAGTCCGCTGCGCCGTCCGTCAATCCCCTCGTCACCGCGCCGGTCACCTTCAGCGCCTTCGCGAGCCTGTACTCCGCGCCGACGCGGAGCTCGACGGGATCCGACTGGTCCGGCGAGATCGCCGTCGAGCCCTCGAGGAAGGCGAAGACGGCCAGCGGCGCCGTCACGGAGTAGGCGGCGCCGATGCTCCAACCGAAGGCGTTACGGAAGTCCGTGTCCGGAGGATCCCCGACAAACGTGTAGGACAGGGTGAGATATCCGTACAGGCGATCGATGAGGCGCTTGCTCAGGTCCACGCCGATCGTCTCGTCGAACTCCCCCGTGCCGAGGCCACGGTCGCTGTCCGCCGTCGGAAACTTGATCTTCACGTACGGCGCGATCTCGGGAATGAGCTCCCCTTCCTCGAGAACGACGTAGGACACCCGGAGCAGCATGTCTCCGAGACCGCTCTCGCTCGTGGAACGCTCGGGCGCCGCGAACTTGCCACCGCCTCCGCGCTTTCGCTTGGCCACTCCGCCGCCGGTGACGACGACGTCCTCCGACGACTGATAGATGTACGGCAGCGTCAGGCTCAGCCACAGGCGATCGATGGGCCGCACGCCGAGGGTGAAGGGCACGTACACGATCGTCGTGTCCTTGTTCGTCCCGTAATCGCCGACAGAGTAGTTGACGGAGGTCGAGAACGACCATCGGGGATCGTCCTCGGCGGCCAGAGCCGGCGTGACGCCGGCGACGATCAATGCGAGGCCGATCAACGCGGCGCGATTGCGCATGTCGTCTCCCCCATTCGATGAATGATGAGCGGGGCGCTCACTGCGCTGAATCGACAGTAGCGGGCTTCAGGCGCGAGACCAAACGAAAAACGGCGCGGCGGAGGTCCGCCGCGCCGGGTGTGACGTTCGTTCGCCGACCCGCACGGAGCGCGGTGCCGGTCAGCGGCCAGGCTTTTCCGGCTTGGCCGGCTTCTCCATCTTCTCCAGCTTCTCGATCTTCTCGGGCTTCTCGGCCTTGGCGACTTTGTCCTTGTCCGCCTTGTCGAGCTTCCCGGCGACGTGATCGGTCGCCTTTTCTGCCTTCTTCACCTCGCTCACGACGTGCCCGAGCTTCACGCCCAGCTCCTTGGCGATCACGCCCCACCCTTTGCGTGCCTGTCGGAGCGCGACGACCTGCTCGAGCGCCGCCGGCTGGCTCAGGGTCTTGTTGGTCTTCATCAGCTCCTGAGAAAGCGCCAGCGCGATCGTCGCCTGTCCGTAACCACCGATGCGATTGCGAAGATCGGTCACGACCGAGGTCTGGACCTTGAACTCCTTCGCGATCCGCTCGGCAACGCGACGCTGCCCATCGGGCGTACTCGAGGCGCGCGCCGCATCGGCGTCGAGCTGCTTGGCGTCCGCCTGGAGCTGTCGCTCGTGCTTCTGGTTGTCGTTCACGTCGTCGGCCGACGCACCCACCGGGAGCGCCAGGGCGACTCCCGCTATCAGCAGGCTTCCGAAAAACCACCGTGACACGGTTTCCCGCCTCATCGTTTGATCCTCCCGTCAGTGCTTCCCGCTCAATGCGGGCACAGCTCGATCCGGACCGCTGAGCTGCAGGCTTCGTGCCGAAAAAGGTGCGGACAAAGGCCCTCTCTGACGGTCACCTGGGCGCGATCGGCGTGGAGCCTGGTGTCAGAAATGAAGCCGCTGCGTGCTTCGTGACACGCCTACCCGGCGTACCCGCGTGAGCGCATGCAGCTCGAGTAGGCCTCGCGATACGCGGCATCGTGCTTGCGATTGTCGTTCACGCCGTACAGGCTCCCGGCACCGGCGCCCACGAGACCGCCGATGGCCGCGCCTTTTCCAGCCCCCTTGCCACCATCCGCGATCGCACCCCCCGCGGCCCCGACCGCCGCGCCGAGCAACGCGCCGACGGCGCCGTCCTTCACGACTTCGACCGTCTTGTCTCGCGGTCCCGTCGCCATCGCCGCGTGCTCGTTGCACGCCTTGACGACCACCTGCTCCGGCACCCGGGGTCGCGCCGTCACCTGCGCGACCGTCCGCGCGGGATTCTTGACCGCCGGAGCCGGCGCCGCCGCCGTCTCGTCCGGCTTCGATCGGCTCGCCATCACGATCCCGGTCACCAGCGCCGTCGTGGCGACGAGGGCCATGCCGATGGCCGTCAACTTCCAGGGGTTGCGAGTTATCTGCGTCACGCGCTCCGTCATCGATCTCTCCTTGTCAGCAAATCTGCCATTGGACTGATGCGAACCGGTCGCGGGGATGCACCGGCCATGCCAGATTCGAATCGAAGGATTTCCGGGGAGTTGGAGGGACGCGCGCGCGCAGTCTCATCGTGGCTGTCGACGCCACGACGCTGGCTGTCGGAACCGCGACGCTTAGGGCTTCGCGAAGCCGACGCGAAAGTCGCCGGCGCGGATGGCGCGGATGATCGCGTCGCGATCGCGCGACGCCTCCACCTCGATCCACGCGCGGCCGAAGTGGGGCGGCCGGTGCGCGTCGTCGGTGGCGATCTTGACGAGCGGAATCTCCTCGGTGTCGTAGAGCGGGCGGTACATCCCGGTGTCCGTCACCTCCATGGCCTCGAGCGGCCAGCCGGCGCGACGGATCGCCTGCATGCGGTCGAGCGTCTCGGCCACGCTCAGCTTGTAGCGCGCGGGGTGGTTCAGGATGTAGAGCGTCTCGGCGTCGCCGTGCACGCGCCCGACGTGCTGGTCGAGACGCTGGTAGCTCAGCTCGATGCCGCGGAAGATCAGCAGCTCGCTCTCGAGGGCGGCGAGCGTCTCCTCGTAGTCGGGGTGCACGAGGTTGTCGTGGTCGAAGTGATCGGTGATGGCGAGGAAGTCGTAGCCCAGGCGCTCGTACTCGGCCACGAGGCCGGTCGGCGTGCGCACACCGTCGGAGAACGTCGTGTGCGCGTGCAGGTTGCCCCGGAGCAGCACCGCCTCAGCGAACGGGCTGCGCGGGAACGACGCGGGCCGGTGGCCCGTCCCACGTCACCGAGAAGCCCAGCGCGAACCAGCCGTTGATCTCGCGCCAGTTCGTGGACTCCGAGCCGATCGGCAGGTTCGGCGCCGTCCAGCCCGAGAGCCCGTAGCGCCCGCTGCCCGTCGCCGTCTGATAGGAGCCGGCGAACGGTTCGATGAAGGCCGGATCATGCTCGACGCGCGTGCCGCGCGGATAGAAGTCGGCGTCGGGCGGTCGGGACGTCTCGTAGTGCAGCGGTGGCGGCACCACGCGCGCCTCGCGCTCGGAGGGCTTGCGCGTGGTCTCGATCTTCACCTGCTGGGCGTCGGCCGGCGAGACCGGCAGGGCGACCAGGGCCAGCAGCACCGCGACGATCGCGATCAGGACCGGCATACGTCCATAGTACACGCTCACCCGCGGCACAGGCGCATGAGTTCGCGGACCGACTTGAGCCGATCGACCTCCAGTGCGGCGCGTTCCAGCGCGGCCAGGCGCGCAGTGGGCAGCGCGCGCCGCCCGTTGTCGCGAAACTTGTCGACGAGCGCCTCGGGCGGCAATGGACGGTCGGGACCGCCCCGCCCGTGGGGCACGCGCGCCTCGAGCTGGCGGCCGTCGGCGAGGCGCACGCGGAGCCAGCCCGGAAACGTCGCGGGAAACGCCGAGTCGGGATCGATCACGTGGCGCACGCGCGAGGCCAGCGCGAGAATCCGCTCGTCCGTGAGCCGCGCCGGCGCGTACGTGTCGATGCCGACGGCGCCGTCGACGAAGGCCGAGGCCACGGAGAACGCGAGGCTGAACTGCGCGTCGTAGGACGTACGCGGCCGCCGCTTGACCTCCACCGGCTCGCAGACGATCGGCACCTCGCCGGCGGGCACA
This sequence comes from Candidatus Rokuibacteriota bacterium, assembly GCA_003220335.1. GTDB lineage: Bacteria > Methylomirabilota > Methylomirabilia > Rokubacteriales > CSP1-6 > AR12. The sequence continues at coordinate 21,658 of QHSB01000130.1, read as the reverse complement.
CGGCACTCGATGCTCTCGATGGCGTCGGCGCTGACGCCGGGCGCGCGCCGCAGCTCCAGCGCGCAGTCGAGGTAGGCGTGATTGAGGTGGCAGCACGGATACGGCTTGTAGCCGACGCGCAGGATCTCCCACTCGCGCCCCAGCGTCTCGAACGGCCGCGGATCGGGCTCCACGCCCAGAAACGTCCGATAGAGGCCGAAGCGTCCCTCGAGGATCGTCGCGGGCCCCGGCACGCCGCCCCGTGCGAGGGCCGCCGCCAGCGCGCCGGAGTGGCCGGCCCAACCGGGGTGCAGGCGCTTCACCCACGAGCCGTCCTCGAGATGCTCCATCACACCGGACGCGAAGCTGCCCGCGAGCCCGAGCGCCGCCGTGAGCCGCTTGTCGTCGAGGCTCTGCAGCCGCCCGGCGGCCAGCGCCGCCGCGAACGCGCCGCACACGGCGGTCGCGTGCCAGCCACGCGCGTGGAACGCGCCCGAGGCGGCCATGCCGATGCGCGTGATCGCCTCGTACCCCGCCACGGCCGCCGTCACCGTGGTGCGGCCGTCGAGCTCGTACGCTTCGGCCAGCGCGAGCACGGTTGGCAGGATCACGGCCGAGGCGTGGGTGATCGACGCCGCGTGCGTGTCGTCGAAATCGAGCCCGTGCGCCAGCGTGCCGTTGACGAGGATCGCCAGCGGAACCGGCGCCGTGCGTGTGGTGCCGACCACCGTGCACTCGCCCCCGCCCTCTCCCGCGAGATCGATCACCGCCGGCGCCCAGTCACCGCGCGACGACGCGAGCGCGATGCCCAGCACGTCGAGCGTCCGCAGCCGCACGCTGGCCACGACCTCGTCGGGCAGCGCGTCGAACGACAGCGAGGCCGTGAAGGCGGCGAGGCGCTCGGCCAGTGTCATGGGGCCGATGGTACCCTGAATCGTGCCCGGCGCCTGCCGCTTCGCCGCGCTGCCGCTCGCGTTGCTCGTCGCGGGCTGCACGCTCGGCAGCCGGGACCACTCGCCGACGGCGCCCACCACCCGCGCGAACGACTTCCGGCCGGCGCAGGTCCGACAGGCGGTGGTGCTCGTGCGCGTCGTAGTCGCCTCGACCTCCGAGCTGTCGGAGCGCGACCGCAAGGAGCTGCCCGCGCTCTACGAGAGCGCGCTGCTGGAGGCGCTCGATGCGCGCGCCATCCTCGTACGCGACGTGCGCTCGGTCGAGGCGCGCGGTGGAGTGCCGGAGAGCGCCGCCGCGGCCGCGCGCGCCCGCGAGGTGGGCGTGGACCACGCGCTCGTGGTCGACCTCCGCGTCGAGCCGGACGTCGTGCGCGTGTGCGAGGAAACGCGCCGGCCGATCGAGGGGCGCGCGACGGTCTGGCGGCAGGCGGCGCGGGTCGTGCGCGCCGCCGATGGCGGCGAGCGCCTGCGCGCGGAGGTCACGACGCCGGACGTGGAGGCGGACTGCGAGGAGTCGCGGCCAAGCGCGCGGCGACGCGGCGTGCAGGCCACGGCGACCGCGGCCGTGGAGCGGCTCGTCGGCAAGCTGCTCGCACCCTGATGCGGGTCAGCCGGGCAGCGCGACGTTGGCGTCGGGGCCGTCGGACTGGCGGATGTTGCCGTCGCGCTCCCGGCTGCGGATGGCGACGACCTGGCGGCCCTCGCCGTCGGTCATCTCGACTTCCTCGATGAGCCCGGCGTCCAGCAGCTGCTGCACCAGGGCCTCGCGCTCCTGCCCCACCGGCGGCAGCGCGTGCGACTTCCAGCGCATCACGAAATAGCCGCGGCTCACGTGCGGCAGCCGCGCCTCCGCGCGCTGCAGCTCCGACAGCGCGCGGTCCCGCAGCTCGTCGGAGGGCGGCGACCCGATCGGCGCGCGCACCGGCGGCCGCGCGCCGCGTGGCAGCGCCCCGCGCTCGCGGTCACGGTCGGGGATGCGCGGGCGCTCGACGCGGAAGGCCGCGATGCCGTCGCTCAACCGGAGCTGGCCGAAGCAGCGCACGCGGAGATCGGTCGACAGCTCCTCCGCCGACCACGTGGCCACCCATACCTGCTTGCCGAGCGCGTTGACCGCCTCCACCGCCGGCACGAAGTCGTCGTCGCCGGAGACGAGCACGGCCGCGTCGTAGGCGCCGTTGGCCGCGTAGTGGATGAGGTCGGCGACCAGCCGCGTATCGACGCGCTTCTCCGTCGTGTACTCGTACTCGGTGCCGCAGTTCGGGCAGCGGCCGGTGCGACGCACGCGCGGATCGCGCTTGACGAAATAGCCGGGGCGCAGCTCCAGCCCCTTGAGGAAGGCCTCCACCTGCTGCGGCGCGCCCGCCGACACACCGACGTAGTAATAAGCGCCGCCGAAGACGGCGTTGTCCCCGCCCACTTTCTGCGTGATCCAGACGGCGAGGCGGTCGTAATCGACACGGAGGGAATCGTCGTACCGCAGCAGCGAGCGGTAGAAGTTCTGCCCGTCAAAGAAAATGCAGATCTTCATAATGTTGCCAGTTGCGGATCGTACCACGCCTGCGCAGCGGCGCCGAATTTCAGCCCGATCACGCTCCTCCTATGCTGCACCGTGGCATCGGCCCGGGTGACCGGACCAGCAGGCGGCCGTTCTCAGCATGGAAAATGCACTGGACAGACCCAGCAGATGACACGCGCACGTCGAGCGGCTCGAATACGCGGACGATCCGACGTCGACCCCACTGCTTGGAAGACCCGGCGGTACGAGCGCACCCGGCGCCGGGCGAGCACGGGCGCATTGCCGCGTCTGGACGGCTACCGGACGTGGTCCTGGGTCAGCACGGGACGCGCGTGCGACGGCTGCGGTGAGGTCGTCGGCGCGGCCGAGATCCAGCACGACGTCGACGTGAACGGGACGATCGTGCTGCGTCTGCATCCGGAATGCTTCCGCGCGTGGTCCGAGACCGCCTACTCCGGGGGCGGGCCGTCGGGATCGGAACGCAGGGCGAGCGCCGCCAGCACCGCGTCGGCGACACCCTCGGGTCGAACGGGCTTGGCCACGTAGGCGTCGAATCCCGCGTCGAGGATTTCCTCGCGGCCGGCCACGGCGGTCACGGCCACGACCGGGATCGCTCGCATGCGCTGCGAGCCGCGTAGCTGCTCGAGCAGCCAGAACCCGTCACGCCCCGGGAGCACGATGTCGATGATGATGGCGTGCGGCCGGACCGTCTTCAAGACGGCGAGCGCCTCTTCCGCGCTCGAGGTGCCGAGCACCATCGCGCCCTCGTAGTCGAGCATCGCGCAGAAGACATCGCGCGCGTCCTTGTCGTCCTCGACGACCAGCAAGTGCCGACCGACGAGGCTCCCGACGGGGTTCAGCGCATACCGAACGTCCATGGTTCCAGTTCCTCACAGCAAGGGTATAGCCACCCACCCACGAGACGCACGTCGAAGATGTGGGGAAAACCTTTCGCGGTGTGCAACGCAGCTTTTACAACGCGGGGAAGATGGTGGCCGATGCTGGACTCGAACCAGCGACCTCGTGCATGTGAGGCACGCGCTCTAACCAACTGAGCTAATCGGCCGTAGGCCCTAGAATCTACTCACTCGGCCCGGGCCGGTCAAGCCATGGCAGGATAGGACGGTGCGTCGCGTCCTGATCCTCACCGCCTCGTATGGCTCGGGCCACAACGAGGCTGCTCGCTGCATCGCCGGGGAGGTGGCCCGGCGCGGCGCTGACCCGGTCGTCGTCGACCATTTCCGTGATCTCGTGCACCCGCTCTTCGACCGCGCGACGCGTGCCGCCTACCTCACGCTGCTGCGCCGCCTGCCGGGGGTGTGGGGCCTCGCGTATGCCATCGGTGACCGCCTCGCCAGCGACTCGCCGCTGACCTTCGGCGCTTCGCGCCTGGGCGCGCGACGGCTGGGCGCCCTGCTGGACCGCATCGCGCCCGACGCCGTCGTGACCGTGCACGCCACGCCTGCGGTGGCCATGGCCGCGCTCGCCCGCGCGGGCCGGCGCCTGCCGCCGCACACCACCGTCGTCACGGACTTCGTCGCCCACAGCCAGTGGATCGCGCCGGGCATCGATCGCTACTGCGTCGCCGCGGACGAGGTCGGTCACGACCTCGTCGCGCGCGGCATTCCGCGCGAGCGCGTCGTGGTGACCGGCGTGCCGGTGCGCCCCGAGTTCGCGAGCGCGCCCGCGCCGGGCGAGGTCCGCCGCGCGCTGGGACTGCCCGTCGACGTTCCCGTCGTCCTGGCGATGGCGGGCTCGTGGGGCTCGGTCGGGCGCCTGCCCGACGTGGCCCGCGCGCTCGCCCGCGTTCGGCATCCCCTCGTCGGCGTCCTCGTGGCGGGCCACGACGCCGGCCTGCGCGCGACGCTCGAGCGGCTCGCGGCCGGCTCACCGCTGCGCGTCTTCGGCTTTGTCCCCGACGTGCATCGCCTCATGGCGGCCGCCGATCTCGTCGTCACCAAGGCCGGCGGCATGACGCTGGCCGAGGCGATGGCGGTGCAGGTGCCGCTGCTCTTCTACGGCTCGCTGCCCGGCCAGGAGCGACGCAACGAGCGCTTCGCGGCGGCCGCCGGTGTGGCGCTGGTCGCGCGCCGCCGCGCCGACCTCGATCGCGTCCTCGAGCGCGCGCTCGGCGATCCCGACCTGCTCGAGCACCTGCGCGCGCCGATGCGCGCACGCCGCCGGCCCGCCGCCACGCGCGCGATCGTGGACCTCGTGCTCGCGGACGGCGCCCGCGCCGGAGCGGAGCACTGATCGCGCGGGCGCTCGGCTGGGGCGCCGCCGCCGGCGCCGTGGCCTGGGTCGGCTACGCGTGGCTCCCGCACCTCGTCACTCCGCTGTGCGCGTGGCGCGGCGGGCGCGGCGGCCGGCGCGTGGCGCTGACCTTCGACGACGGGCCCGATCCCGCGTGGACCCCGCGCGTGCTGGAGATCCTGGGCGCGCACGGCGTCAGCGCGAGCTTTTTTCTCGTCGGCGAGCGCGCGGCCCGCGAGCCGGCAACGGTGCGCGCCATCGCGGGCGCCGGCCACGAGGTGGGCTCGCACGGCTGGTCGCACACGAGCCTCTGGCTCTGTGGCCCGCGCCGCACCGAGACCGAGATCGCGCGGACGAAGAACCTGCTCGGCTATCTCACCGGCGCGCCGCCGGCGCTCTTCCGCCCGCCCTGGGGCATGGTGAACGCGGCGATGTTCGCGGCGCTGCGGCGCCATCGCCAGCGCTGCGTGTTCTGGTCGATCCAGCCCGAGGGGCTGCGGCCGGCGCCGGCCGAGGCCCAGGTCGCGCACGTGCTGCGCCGCGCGCATGCGGGCGCGATCATCGACCTGCACGATGCGGAGGGCACGCCGGGTGCGCCCGCGCGGCTGTGCGCGGCGCTGCCGGCGATGATCGACGGGCTGGCGGCGGCGGGCTACGGGTTCGCGACGGTCGGCGAGCTGCTCGCGGCCTCCTGACGGCGGCGGGCCAGGAAGCGCACGAAGTCCAGCCCCTCGCCGAGGCGACGCTTCATGACCATGCGGTCGCGCAGCATCTCACCGCCGAGGGCGACCAGCTTGCGCGGCCGGAAGTAGAAGCGCCGGTAGAACGTCTCGAGCGAGCGGAAGATCTCGGTGCGCGGCAGGTGCGGATAACCGATCACGCTGGCCTGCGTCCCGCGCCCGTCCACCAGGCCCTCGCTCTCGAGCCAGCCGCGCTCGAGCGCCTCGCGGTGGAGCGCGGTGCCCGGATACGGCGCCGCCAGCGAGACCTGGAGCGTGTGGGGATCGATCTCCTGCGCGAACCGGATCGTCGCCTCGATCGTCTCGCGCGTCTCGCCCGGCAACCCGAGGATGAACGTGCCGTGAATCTTGATGCCGAGCGCGCGCGCGTGTCGCGTGAACTCCCGCGCGCGATCCAGCCGCGTGCCCTTGCGCACGTTGTTGAGTATCGCCTGGCTGCCGGACTCGTAGCCGACGAGGAGCAGCCGCAGGCCGTTGTCGCGCAGCACCTCGAGGCTGGCGCGCGGCACGTCGGGCTTGGCGTTGCACGACCACGTCACGCCCAGCCGCCCGAGCCCGCGCGCGATCGCCTCGGCGCGCGGCAGGTCGTCGGTGAAGGTGTCATCGTCGAAGAAATACTCCCGGACCTGGGGGAACAGCCTCGTCGCGTGGGCGATCTCGGCCACCACGTTATCCACGGAGCGCGTGCGGTAGCGCTGGCCGCCCACGGTCTGCGGCCAGAGGCAGAACGTGCACTTCGAGCGGCAGCCCCGCCCCGTGTAGAGCGAGACGTAGGGGTGCTGGAGATAGCCGATGACGTAACGTGACACGTCGAGATCGCGCGCGTAGACGTCCACCACCCACGGCAGCGCGTCCATGTCCTCGAGCGGCGCGCGCTCGAGGGTGCGGCGGAGCTCACCGGTGCCGTCGCGATAGGAGAGGCCGGCGACCTGCGCCAGCGGGCGGCCTTCGGCGATCTCGCGGATCGTGAAGTCGAACTCGTTGCCGCACACGAAGTCGAGCGCGGGGGAGGCGGCCAGCGCCACTTCGCGCTGCACCGCGACGTGGGCGCCGATGAGACCGATGCGCAGCGCGGGGTTCTCCCCCTTCAGGGCTTCCGCCACCTTCACGTCGTGGGCGAACGAGGGCGCGCTCGTGTGCAGCACGACCAGCTCGTACTCGCGCGCCAGCGGCAGCACATCGGCGAGCGTGAGGTCGGCGGGCGGCGCGTCGACGAGACGCGAGCCCGGCACGAGCGCCGCGGGCTGCGCGAGCCACGTCGGGTACCAGAACGAGCGAATCTCGCGGCGCGCCTGGTAGCGCGAGCCGGCGCCGCCGTCGAAGCCCTGGAAGGATGGAGGATGCAGGAACAGGGTCCGGAGCACGCTCACGCGCACCATCTTAGCCGATCATCGGTTGACGTACAGGCGCCGCCCGCCCGCGCTGGCCACGAGCCGCGGGCCCGGCAGCGCGCTCACCGCGCTGCGGTCCGCCCCGCGGCCGGTCACCAGCCACACGCGCGCGCCGCCGGCCCAGGCCGCGGCCAGACGCGCGCGATCCCAGAAGAGGTCGCGGCTCTCCGGCTGCGTGGCTCCGAATCCGAGCACGCTCCGGCGGCCGTCGAGAATTACCGGCCGGCGACCGGAATACCACTCGAGCGCGCCGGAATTTTCGAGCGGGCCCTCGTGGACCACGACGTCGGCCGGCGCGGCGCGCCGTGCCAGCTCGAGCGCGATGGGCTTCACCGAGCGCGCCGTGGCCACCACCTCGAGGCCGAGCGCGACGCACGGCACGACGGCCACGAGCGTCAGGGCCGTCACCGCGGCGGCGGCGGCCGGTGAGTCCCAGCGCGCGCCGGCCCCTCGCGTCGACAGACGCCCTGCGGCGAGCAGCGCGACGAGGCCCAGCGCGCCGGCGCCGAACACCAGGGCACCGATGCCGAGCACCCGGACGAAGAGCGCGGGATCGAGCGACGCGCCCGCGCCGGCCGCCGCGGCCTTGTGAGTGGCGACGTCGGTGGCGTCGAGGACGCGCGCGAAGGACGCGCCGCCCGACGCCCGAGCGATCGCGCAGGCCGCGGCCAGCACGGCGAAGAGCCCTGCGTGCAGCAGCGCCAGCGGCCGGCCGCTCTCGGACCAGCCCCGCGCGGCGAGCAGCGCGAGCGCCGGGTACGCCGGCAGGCCGTAGTGCGGCAGCCGGAACGGCGACAGGGCGGTGAGTCCCAGCACGCCGATCGCCCAGAACGCGCTGGCGACCCACGGCGTCTCGATCGGATCGCGCCACGCGCGCCGCCGCGCCAGCCGGACCACGGCGGCGCCCGCGGCGAGCGCCCACGGCGTGGCGCCGAGCACGGCCACCACGAGGAATACGAGCGCCGAGAGGGGCACGTCCTCGTCCGGAAACCGTCGCGCGCGGGCCACGTTGAGGATGTGGTTGTCGACGAGCGTGTACCAGGTGAAGCCCGGCGTCGCGACCGCGACCGCGGCGTACCAGGCGAAGCCCACGACGACGAGCACGACCACGCCCGGCCAGGGCAGCCAGGCGGCGAGCGGCCGGGCGGGGCCCGCGAGGGCGAGCGCCAGCCCGACGGCGAGTGGGGGAAGCAGCGCGCCGAGCGGATCCTTGGCGAGCGCGGCCAGGCCGAGCACGCCAAGCCCGAGGACGGCGAGGCCGCGGCGATCGGTGATGACCCCTGCGAGGAGGAGCGCGAAGCCACCGCTGAGCGCGGCCAGGAAGATCGATTCCGGACGTACATAGCGTCCATAGGCGAAGAAGCCGCACGAGGTGAGCAGGGCGACGCCGGCCAGCACGCCCCAGGAGGTGCCGGGCATCAGCCGCGCCGCCAGCCAGGCCGTCGCCGCGACCGCGACGAGAGCGCCGAGCGCGGGGACCGCACGCGCCGTCGCTTCGCCCGCGCCGCCGAGGACGAACGCGCCGGCCAGCAGCAGGTAGAGCAGTGGGGGCTTGTCGACGTAGCGAACGCCGCCGAGGGTGAGCCGGAGCGGATCGCCGCTGGCCGCCAGCTCGCGTGCGATCTCGGCATGCATCCCCTCGCCCGGATCGTCGAACGGCGCCCGGCCGAGGCCGACGAAGAGGAAGGGCGCCGCCAGCGCCGTGGCCAGCGCCGCCGCGGCGAGCGCGCGGCGTGACGTCAGGTGCGGCCCACGAGGAAGACGCCGAGCACGATGAAGCCGATGCCCGTCCAGCGCAGCGCCGTCACCGGCTCGGCCAGAAGGAGCTGCGCAAGGACGGCAACGATGATGTAGTTGAGCGTCGTCAGCGGCAACACCTTGCTGACGTCCTCGCGCGAGAGCAGCGCCATGTAGATGAAGAAGAAGGTCGCCTGGAGCGCGACGCCCAGGATCACCCACGGATTCGACAGGGTGCGTGCGACGGGCGAGCCGGCGGCGGCGGCCCCGACCACCTTCATCCCCTTGGCGAGGATGACGTGCCCCACGCCGCCGACCAGGCTGGCCACCCCCACCCATAGCAGGGTGGTCGTCATCAGAGAGCCTTGGCGATGGCGGCCAGGATCGAGCGCTCGACGTCGTGCTTGTCGGAGGAGATGGGGACGGGCTCGTCCTTGTCCATCCAGAGGATGCGCTCGCGCTTGAACACCCCGCGCTCGACGGTGACCGTGGTGCGGTTGTCGCTCGCGGCCTTCACGTAGAGCGTGAGGCGGTGGCGCCGGCCCTTGGCGTAGACGCCCCAGTTCTCGCCGTCGACGCGGCGCGAGTCGGTGCCGATCATGCCGATCGTTCGGTCCTTCTTGTCGATGTCCCAGCCGAGCTGTTTGAGCACCGCCTCCGCGACCGTCCAGACGCGGTCGGCCGGGGCGTTGAACGTCCGAGCCACAGGCTCGGCGGCCGGCGCGGCGGGAGCCAGCGCCAGCACGAGCAGCAGCACGCACATCAGGACCTTCATGGGAGTCTCCTTTATATTTTGCGTCGGGGCGCCTTCACCGGGTTCCGGCGCCCGACGGTCGGCGAGTCATCGCGGCTTGCCCCTTTTGCGTCGGGGCGCCTTCACCGGGTTCCGGCGCCCGACGGTCGGCGAATCATCGCGGCTTGCCTCGATCATCGCGGGTGCAATCGGCCGCGCTCCAGGGTGAACACCGCATCGGCGCCCCGGGCGGCGTCGGGGCGATGACTGACCACGATCACGGCGCCGCCGGAGCGCGCCCGGTCACGCAGGGCCGTCAAGATCGCCGCGCCGTTGGCGTCATCGAGATTGCCGGTCGGCTCGTCTGCGAGCAAGAGGGGCGGATCGTTGAGCACCGCGCGGCAGAAGGCCACGCGCTGCTGCTCGCCGCCCGAGAGCTGCGCCGGATGGTGGTCACGCCGCTCCGCCACGCCGAACCGCTCGAGCAGGATCATCGCGCGGCGGCGCCGCTCGGCGTCGACGCCGGTCGTATAACGCGCGGCCAGCAGGACGTTGTCGAGCGCGGTGAGTGAGGGAAGCAGCAGGAACGACTGAAAGACGAAGCCGAGCCAGCGCCCGCGCTCGCGGCTCTTCGCCACCCGGCCGAGCGCGCTCACCGTGCGCTCGCCGAACCGGACCTCGCCGGCGTCGGCGTCCTCGAGCAGCCCAAGGACATTGAGCAGCGTGCTCTTGCCCGAGCCCGACGGCCCCTCGATCACGACCAGCTCGCCGCGCTGGACCGTGAGCTCGGCGCCGGCCAGCACCTCGATGGGCGGGCCGCTCGGCGCCGCGAAGCGCTTGACGAGACCGCGCGCGTGGAGGACCGGTTCAGGCGGCACTACCCCTCCGGATCGCCTCCGCGGGCGACAGGCGCACGATGCGCAGCGCCGCGTAGGCGGCGGCCGCAGCGCCGAGCAGCACCGAGAAGACGAGCGCGCCGGCCAGCAGGCGCGGCGAGAAGAGGAACAGCTGCTGGCCGCTGCGGCGCGCCCAGCCGTCGATACCGAGCCCGAGCACCATCGCCAGGAGCACGCCGAGCGCGCCGCCCGACAGCGTCACCGCGAGCGCCTCCGCCAGGATCTCGCGCCCGAGCTGCCAGTCGGTGGCGCCGAGCGCGCGCTTGACGCCGAAGTCGCGGATGCGCTCGAACACGGCGGCGGCCACCGTGTTGGCGAGCGAGAGACCGCCGATCACGAAGGCGAGCAGGCCGATGCCGACGAGCAGCGCCGAGAAGAAGGCCGTGGACTGACGCAGCAGCGACGACAGCTCGCTCGGGATCTGGACGTTCACGCCGGCGACCTGGTCACGGATGCGGCGCGCGACGACGTCGGGGTCCTCACCGTCGCGCCAGCCGACGGCGGCCCCCGTGTTGAGGTCCTGCGCGCGCAGGGCCACGCCGCCCGAGGCGAGCACGGTGCGCAGCAGGCGGTCCTTGGCCACCCATTGCTCGCGCGCGTCCTCGATGGCGACGATGACGAAGCGATCGGGCGCCGTCAGCATGCGCTCGAGCACGCCGACGACCTCGTAGGCCTGGCCTTCCAGCATGAGCCGCGAGCCCGGGGCCAGGCCGCGCGACGTCGCGAACGAGGCGCCGATGACGGCCCGGTGGCGGTCGCTCTCTCGCAGGAAGCGCCCTTTCTGCACGGGCAGCGTGCGGTAGTGGCGGTTCGGCGAGGGCACGGAGAGGTCCATGCCCAGCACCAGCTCCTGCGTGAGCGTCATGAACTGCGAGGTGCTCGGGTTCAGCGGGAGCATCACCTGCGGCTGCACGCCGGCGACGCCCGGCACCTTGCGGATGGCCTCGATGGCCGCCGCGGGCAGCAGGCCGCCGGCGGTGAACCCGGCACCCATGCCCATCCCACGCCCCGCCACCGAGATCTGGCCGAGCACGAAGCGATCGCCGCCCTCGATGAAGCGCACGATGCGCTCGGCCATGGCGCCGAGCGCGACGATGCCCGCCACTCCGATGGCGATACCGGCGATGGTGAAGACGTAACCACGGAGGGCGCGACGCAGACCCTTGATCATAGGCTCGCCTCGGACGGCGGGGACTGGATTACAGGCTCGCCTTGCCTGCGGCGGCGGCTCGCACCGCGGCCCCGCGAAATCCGAGTGGCCGCACCTGGATCATCGGCTCGCCTCGGACGGCGGGGCCCCAGCCCCGCGACGTCCTGCGACTCGCTCTACCATTCCAGCCTGGATTCGACCGGCAGCCCCGCGCGGCGGCGCGTCCAGGTGTTGATGCGCCCGAGCCCGAAGAGGATCCGCAGCGCGACGCGCACGCGCCACGGCATCGTCACCCAGTTGCCGCCGGAGAGCACGTTGAGGACGGCCTCGTAGACCCCGAAGTAATTGCGCGGATGCATGAAGAGATCGAAGAACGACGGCTCGTAGTACTTGTGGATGAACTGAAACAGCGGGGCGAGGCCCGCGCGCACGCGGCGCTCGTAGGCCGCGAAGCGCCGGGCCGAGAAGTCACCGGCGCGGAACGCCTGGAGAATGGCGGCGGCGGCCAGCTGGCCCGTGCGCAGCGCGATGTAGACGCCGCCCGAGAAGATCGGATCGACGAACGCGATGGCGTCGCCGACGGCGACGAAGCGATCGCCTACCACCGGCGAGTTGTGGTAGGAGAAGTTGGCCACGCGGTGCACCGGCGTGATGCGGACGGCGCCCGCGAGATTCTCGGACACGCCCCGGCTGCGGGCGATCATCGCGTCGAGCAGGCCCTCGGGCTCGCCCGTCCACTGCTTCACGGTGCGCGCGTGGCAGACGGCGCCCACGCTCGTGACGTCGCCGGCGAGCGGGATCCACCAGAACCAGCCCTCGCGAAAGACGTAGACGCGGATGTTGCCTTCCTCGAGGCCCGACCGCCGCGCCGCGCCTTTGTAGTGCGCGAACAACGCGACCTTGCCGAGGTTCGGAATGCGCGTGCGCCGGCCGTACCGCGTGGCCAGGAGCGCGTCGCGCCCGGTGGCGTCCACGAGCATCTTCGCCCGCACGCTGAACCGTCCGCTCTCGCCGCTCACCGTCAGGGTCACCCCGCCGGCGTCGAACTCCATCCCCTCCACCGTGGCCGGCTGGAACACGGTGACGCCGCGCTTCGTCGCGTGCTCGAGCAGCACGGTGTCGAATTCGGCGCGCGGGACCTGGTAGGAGTAGTTCGGCCACGGCTGGCCCGGCAGGAAGTAGAACGTCTGCGTCGCGGCGTTGTTGTCCTCGTCGATGAAGGTCGCGCCGTACTTCAGCTGAAACCCGCGCTCCTCGATGGCCGCCCTGGCGCCGAGCTCCTCCAGGAGCAGCATGGTGGCCGGCATCAGCGACTCACCGACGTGGAAGCGCGGGAACCGCTCGCGCTCGAAGAGCGCCACGCGCAGCCCGCCGTCGGCGAGGAAGGTTGCCGTGCTCGAGCCGCCCGGCCCGCCGCCCACGACCACGACGTCGAAGGTCTCCATCAGGACCGCGTCCAGAGCGTCTTCACCGCTACTACCGGTGTCGCCGCCTGCGCGTCGAGCCTCTCCTGCGAGTAGAGCGCGGCCACGAGCGCCCGCGCCATCGGCAGACGATGACCCGCGAGCGCCGACAGCACGAGGAGCGGCAGCACTGCGGGCAGCCCGAGGGCCGCCGTCGCCGCCGCCGTCGCCCGGCGGCGGCGCGGATGGCGCCACCACCACGCGAGGCGACCGCCGGCGCAGCGTCCGGCCATGACGCCGATCATGAACCCCCACCCCAGTCCGCCCGCATACGGCGACGCGCCCTCGAGCATCATCGCGTGCCGCTCACGCGCCCGCGTGCGGCTCACCAGCGCCGCGACCTCGCCGACGGCCGCGCCGGCTTCGCTCGCGGTGCGGGCCAGCGAGCGCCCGGCCAGATGGACGCCGATCGCCGCGCCGTCGACGATCGGACGGAAGCGACTGCGCGACCCGGCGCGTCGCAGCGCGCGCACCGGCACCTCGCGGACGAGCCAGCCCCGGGCGACGGCCCCCAGCAACACCTCGGTCTCGAACACGAAGCCGCCGCGGTACGCGGGCACCTCGTCGAAGAGCGTCATCGGGTAGACGCGAAAGCCCGACTGCGTGTCCGCCAGCCGCAGGCCGCTGGCCCAGTTGACGAAGAAACCGGCGACGACGATGGCCTCGGCGCGGCCAGCGGGCAGCTCGTCGCTCCCGAGAGGTCGCGTGCCCATCACCAGCGTCCGCGGCCCCGCGGCCGCCAGCAGCGCGGGCACGTCGTCCGGATGGTGCTGCCCGTCGGCGTCGAGGGTGACGACGTGCGTGGCGCCCCGTGCGCGCGCGGCGGCGACGCCGGTGCGCAGCGCCTGCGCCTTGCCGCGCCGCCGCGCGTGCGTCAGCACCTCGGCGCCGGCGGCGCGCGCGGCGGCCGCCGTGCCATCGGTCGAGCCGTCGTCCACGACGATCACGGGGGCGTGCTGGCGCGCCCGGCGGACGACGTCGCCGACGGTGGTGCCCTCGTCGTGGGCGGGAATGACGACCACGGAAATCACGCGGCGTCCACCACCAGCGCGACGTGCGTACCGCCGCGCGCCAGCCCGTGCACGAGGCCTCGTCCCGGTCGCACGCGCTCCACGCGCGTCGCGCCGTCCGTGGCCGGCAGCAGTCCCGAGCGTGCGGTCCACGCGCCGGCCGCCACGCGCAGCACGCCGAGCCCTGCGTGGCGGCCGAGCAGCCGCCCCAGCGTCGACACCGGCGCCGCCGAGCCGAGGGCCGCGCCGAGCACCTGCTCCTCCCAGCGATCGCGCGCGTCGTCGCAGCTGCCGGATGCGTAGACCCAGCCGAGATCGGCGGCACGCGCGCCGGCCGCCTCGAGCACGGCCTCGATTGCGGGCGAGCGGCACGTCCGTCCCACGCCCCAGGGCCGCGCGGGCAGCGCGCGCCACGCCGCCGCGCTGATCTCGCCGAGCACCGGCGCCCCGCGCGCCTCGGCCGCCACCCTCGGCTCGAGCACGAGGAAGACGGCGCCCTCGCTGCGGCGCTCGGCGTCGAAGCCGAAGCGCTCCAGCTCACGCTCGACCACCGGGTCCAGCTCGTCGACGCCGCCCGCCAGCACGGCGGGGACGCGCCCGCTCGCCACCGCCGCCGTCGCGCGCGCCACGGCCAGCTCGCCGGCGACGGTCGGCGCGTTCAGGGTCAGCGCCAGCTCGCGGGCGCCCACCGCGATGGCCGTCGTCGCGACCATCGTGTTCATCACCGTGTTGGGGAACATGAGCGCGGACAGCCCGCCGGGGCCGCGCGCGAGGAAGCCGTCGGCGAACGCGTGCGTGGAGGCGAGGTCGCCGAACTCGGTGCCGACGACGAGGCCGAGGCCGGCGGCGGGATCGAGGCCGGACTCGCGCAGCGCGAGCCGCGCGGCCGCGATCGTGAGCTGACACACGCGCGAGAGCCGTCGCGATTCGCCCGGGTCGACCAGCGCCGCCACCGCCCCGGCCCCCAGCGCCCCCGCGGCCGGCGCGAACGGCGCCGCGAGAAACGCGCCGCCGGAAGAGCAGCGTCACGTTCTGACCGCCGAAGCCGAACGAGTTGGAGATCGCGCAGCCGAGTCGCGCCGCGCGCGCCGCGCGCGGCACGCAGTCGAAGGGCACGTCCGGATCCGGTGTGGCGAGGTTGGCGGTCGGCGGCACCAGGTCGTGCCCGAGCGCGAGCACGGTGGCGATGGCCTCCAGGCTGCCCGCCGCGGCCATGGTGTGGCCGATCATCGACTTGCTCGAGGACACGAGCAGGCCGCCCTCGCCGAACACACGCGCGAGCGCCCGCGCCTCGATGCGATCGTTCTGCGGCGTGCCGGTGCCGTGCGCATTGGCGTACTGCACCTCGGCCGGCGTGATACCGCCGCCCGCCAGCGCCGCCCGCATCGCGCGCACCATGCCGTCGCCCTCGGGCTCGGGCGCCGTCACGTGGAAGGCGTCGGTCGTCATGCCGTGGCCCGCGAGCGTCGCGTACACCCGTGCGCCGCGCGCGCGGGCCCGCGCCTCGGCCTCGAGCACCATGAAGCCCGCGCCCTCGCCGATCGACATTCCGCGCCGCTCGCGATCGAACGGCCGGCACGGCGCCGTATCGAGGAGCTTGAGCGCGTTGAAGCCCATGAAGCAGATGCGCGTGATCGCATCGACGCCACCCGCGAGCGCCACGTCGACGACACCTGCCGCGATCAGCTCGGAGGCCTCCGCGAGCGCGACCGCGCCCGAGCTGCACGCGGTCACGACGGTGTGGCGCGGGCCGCCGAGGCGAAACCGGCTGCCCAGCGTCTCCGCGTGCGCGGACGGCAGCACCGCGCGCAGCGCGGAGAGCGACGCGGGCCGCACGCCGGCGCGCGCGGTGCGCCAGTACCACGCCTCGGCCTCGAGCATCCCGCCGCCCACGGCGCCGACGACGAGCGCGGCCGCCGCGCAGTCGCGCGCGCCCAGCCCCGCGTCGGCGAGCGCCTCGCCGGCGGCCGCGATGGCCAGGCGGTCGGCGCGCGTGCGGCGCGCCGAGCCGGCCAGCGGCTCTGGAACCTCGGCGGCGAGCCGGCAGCGAAAGCCGTCGGTCTCGATGAGGGTGAGGTCGCGGATGGCGCAGGCGCCGCCCGCGAGCCCCTTCCAGTACTCGGCGACACCGGCACCATACGGGCTGACGGCGCCGAGGCCGGTGACGACGACCTGTGTCATGCGGAGCGGAGCTTCCCGGCGATGAAGCGCGAGAGGCTGTCGAAGGAGGCGAAGTGCTCGGTCAGGTCCTGGTTCTCGTCCATCGCGATGCCGAAGCGCTCTTCGATGGCGATGGACAGCTCGATGAAGTCGAGCGAGTCGAGGCCGATGGAGCCGGCGACGCCCTTCGGCAGCGGAGTGGACTCGGTCGTCTCCGCCGCGCGGCGCGGATCGAACTTCAAACGCGCCACAAGAATCGTCTTCAGCTCGTCGAGGACTTCCTTCTCTTCCATGAGCCTCCTATGTCGCGAGAGCGATCTGCGCGCACCGGCCGCGCCAGCGCCCGGTCACACGCACACGTGGCGCCCCGGCCGCGCGCGCGAGCGCCAGGCCCACGAGCGGCCCGCACGCCAGCGTCTCGCCCGCCCGGCGCGCGACGAGCGTCTCGAGGGTCGAGGCGTCGCCGGGACCGTACTCGAGCTCGCCGCCGCCCCTGAGCACGGCGCACGCGGCGGCCTCCACCAGCGGACGCGGCGTCGTCCAGCGTCCGCGCGCCCACAGCGCCGCGCACTCCTCGAACGTCTCCACGGCCAGCACCAGCGCCGTGTCGGCGCGGCCGGCCGTGAGCAGCGTCCCCGCCTGCCAGAGCGCGTCCACGGCCGCCGCCGCCCCGCCCACAAGAATGACATACCCGCCGGTCAAGCCGTACTCGATCGCCACCTCGGCCGGGACCGCGCTCGGCGCGGTATACGGGAAATAGAGAGCCGAGCCACGCGCGTCTCCGCTCAGGCCACCTTCGCTCTTCGCCGCCCTCGGGGCCCCGGCGACAATAAAACCGTGATTGCTCGCCCCGTACGCCGCCGCCGTCACGTACACGAGCGCCGTCCGCGGCCCCGCGATCGCCGCACGGTCGAGCCCGCTCTCGCGCAGCGCCGCCTCCACAGCCGCCACCCCCAGCAGGCATTCGCGCGTCGCGCGGCGGAAGCGCTCACCCGCGAGGGGCGGCGTGGCCGCGGTCACGACGCGCCGCTCGCCGGCCGCCCGGCGTGCGTCCTCGGGCAGCGCGGCGACACCGGCCCCCCAGCCGGTGAGGAGCCCGACGCCGAGGACGCGGGTCACGACGTCCCCTCCAGCACGAGCGCGGCATTGCAGCCGCCGAAGCCGAGCGAGGTGCTGAGGCTCACGCGCGGCCGCGCCGCGCGCGCGACGCCGCGCACGTCGACGTCGCACGCGGGATCGGCCTCCTCGTAGCCCGCGGTGCCCGGAACGACGCCGTGACGCGAGGCGAGCAGGCACATGATCGCCTCCAGCGTGGCCGCCGCGCCCATGCTGTGGCCGAGCGCGCCCTTGATCGAGTTGACGGGCACGGCGCCCGCGCGCGCGCCGAGCACGCGGCGCAGCACCGCCGTCTCGATCTTGTCGTTCAGCGGCGTCCCCGTGCCGTGCGCGCTCACGAAGTCCACGGCCTCGCCGCCCACGCCCGCGGCGGCCAGCGCACCGCGCACGGCATGCTCGAGCCCGCGGCCCTCCGGATCCGGCGCTGCCACGTGCGAGCCGTCACTGCTGCTCGCGTGGCCGAGCAGGCGGCCGAGCCGCACGCGCGGCGCGTCGGCGTCGCGCGCGAGCAGCACGAGGGCGGCGCCCTCGCCCAGCAGCAGCCCGCTGCGCCGCCGGTCGAACGGCCGCACGCGCTCGCGCGTGAGCGAGCGCAGCGCGTCGAAGCCCCGCATCACGAAGCGGCAGAGCACGTCGTAGCCGCCGGCCACGACGAGATCGGCGGCGTTCGCGGCGAGCAGATCGGCGCCCACCCCCAGCGCCGTGGCGCCCGATGCGCACGCGGTGGACACGGTCAGCACGGGGCCGCGGGCGGCCAGGCGCTCGGCCAGCGCATGCGCGGGGCTGTCGTACAGCCCCCCGGCCGCCGCCCGCACGCCACCCTCGCCGAGCGCGCGCTCGCCCTCCTCGACGCCGCCGAGCGCGGTGCCGACGACGACGGCGACGCGCGCGGGATCCGCGGTCAGCGCGGCGCGCGCGAGCAGGTCGTCGGCGGCCAGCAACAGCAGGGCGGACGCGCGGCAGCGCGGCAGGCGGCCGTGCCGGAGCGTGCGCAGCTTCTTGATCTCGCCCCCGCGCCCCACGCGCAGGTCGTCGACGCGGAACCGCTCGATCGCTGAGATGCCGTCCACGCCCGTGCAGAGCGCCGACCAGAACGTGTCGAGATCGAGCCCGAGCGGGGTCGCGACGCCCGCGGCGACGACGGCGACGGCACGTGTCCGACCGAGGGTACGGCTCACGCGGACGGGCTCCAGAGGTCGAAGAAGTTGAACCACTGCGCGGGATGCCGACGCACCATCCCCTCCAGCACGCTCACCCAGCGGCCCAGCGCGGCGGTCTCGGCGCCGGCGTCCACCGGGAACGGCGCGCCGACGACGATGCGATAGCGGTGATCGGCGTCGAGCAGGCAGAAGGCCGGGACCACGGGTGCGCCGGCCGCCCGCGCCAGCACGAACGGCCCCAGCGGAAACGGCGCGGGCGCCCCGAAGAACGGCAGCAGGACGTCACCGCGCGTGCCGAGCCCACGATCGCCCTGGAGCGCGACGATCTCGCCGCGCCGCAGCGCGGCCACCAGCGAGAGCGACACGGTCGGGGCCGTGGGCGTGACGAAGCGCACCGGCCCCGCGCCGCCGCGCAGGAAGCGCTCGACGGCGGGATCCGCCTCGGCGGCGACGACGACGTGCGTCGGGCGCGCGCCGTCTCGCGCCAGCATCCGGCCGGCCAGCTCCCAGTTGCCGAGGTGCGCGGTCAGCACGACGAGCCCGCGGCCGGCGCCCACGACCTTCTCGAGCTCCGCCATCCCCTCGATGGCCGCCACCAGCCCGTCGAGGTCGGCGCGGCGATTGGTCGTGATCAGGTCGGCGAAGCAGATGGCGAAGTGGCGGAAGACCGCGGCCGCGAGCACGTCGAGCTCGCGCACGGGCGCCCCCGGCAGGATGCGCGCGAGGTTGCGGCGGACGACGGCGCGCTCGGCCGGGAACCGCCGCGAGCCGATGCCCGCCAGTGCCGCCGCCACACGCAGGCGCGCGGGCCGCGGCAACGCCGACGCCACCGCCGTCGCCACGCGATAGACGACCGCGCGGTTGAAGCGGTGCGCGTACCAGCGCGGCGCGGCCGCGACGGCCCCGGTCACAGCAGCCACGAGTAGTACATTCTGAACACGCGAATCGGGCCCACGCGCGTGTCGTACACACGGCTGGCGACGAAGCGCTCGCGGCGGGCATCGAAGAGCACGGCCCCCGGCCCGGCCGGATCGTTCGGGTCCCAGACGCTCACCTCGACGCCGTCGTCGACGCCGCGGTAGGCGTACGCGACGACGGTGTGGTTCAGTTCCTGTTTGGGCCAGTTGGTGACGAGCAGCTGCACGAGACGCCCCGCCGCCAGCTCGGCGAGCACCTCGTCGAGCACCGCGGCCTGATGCCCGTCGGGCACCGGCATCGTCACGCGCCAGTTCGTCCAGTGCACGAACGTCCAGAAGCGCGAGCCGAGGCCCGCCTTCACGGCCGCTTCCTCGGCCGCCGAGAAGGCGCGCAGGTTGGCGAAGCCCGGGATCACGACGCGCTCGGCGGGCGGCAGCGGCGGCGCCCACGCCGCGTGGCTGGTCACCGCGCGGACGCGCCGCGTGTACTCGTCGGCCTCCACGCGCGGCGCCGCCGGCTCGAAGCGTGCGAACTGATGGAACTGACGCATGCCGCGCGCGAGCACGAAGCAGTAGTTGGCATAGAGGTCGTCGGCATCGGCATGGTGGGCGCGGATGTCGTTGCGGAAGGCGAAGGTGTCGTCGGCGAAGCTGAAGGCCGGCACGCTCGCCGCGGCCGGCCGCGCCGCCGGCCGCACGGGCGCGTGGGCGCATGCCGCGGTGACCACGGCCAGCAGGACCACCGCGATCCGGCTCATGACATTGTCACCCTAATTGTCGGCCCCGCCCGCGTCAAGGCGCCTCGCGGGTCGTGCTATCCTCCGCCCGAATGACGCGCGCGCTGGCCGCGCTCTACCGGCTCGTCTACGAAGGCATCCTGAGCCGGCTCCCCGAGCCGACGGCCGTGGCGTTGGGCCAGCAGGCGCTGCGCGTGCTGCCGTGGGACCGCCTGCCCGTCTTCCGCGTCGAGGATGAGCGCCTGGCCGTCACCCTGGGCGGCGTGCGCCTGCCGAATCCGCTGATCCTTGCCGCGATGTACTACGACACGCGAATCCTCGAGAGGGCGATGGGCCTCGGCTTCGGCGCCGTCACGGCCAAGTCGATCACCACGGCGCCGCGGCCGGGGCACCCGCAGCCGAACCTGGTGCGCCGCGCGAGCGCCGCGGGGCCCGGGCTCGTGAACTGCAACGGCTTCGCGAACCCAGGCCTCGTGAGCTTCCGCGAGGCCGTCCGCGATCTGCCTCATCGCGTGCCGTTGATCGTGAGCGTGGCCGGCGAGTCGGCGGAAGACTACGTGACCATGGTGCGGGGTCTCGCCGCCTACGGCGATCTGGTCGAGTTCAACGTCTCCTCGCCCAACACCAAGCTCGTCTACGGCTGGTCAGCGCGCCCGCGCGAGCTGCGCGGCATGCTGGAGGCGGTGCGCGCGGCCACCGACAAACCCCTGATCCTCAAGGTCTCGCCCGATTTCGCCGAGACCAACGAGCGCGACATCATTCCGGCCGCGCTGGAAGCCGGCATCCGCGTCGTGAACTACGGCAACGCCCGCCGGATCGAGGAGCCGCGCCTGTCGCAGGGAGCCGGCGGGCTGTCCGGACCCGAGATCTTCCCCGCGACCCTCGAGCACCTGCGCTCGACGCGCAAGCGATTCGGTGCCGGACTCGACATCATCGCCACCGGCGGCGTCGACTCGCCCGAAAAAGCGCTCGCGCTCCTCGACGAAGGGGCGACGGCGGTCGGCTACTTCACCGGCTTCATCACGCGCGGGCCGATCCTCGCGCGCCGCATCCTCGACGCGCTCCTGGCACGCTTCTGAATTGCGCACATCTTATCCACATGTCCACAGCTATCCACAGGCGCTGAAATCGCACGGACTGGGGCGGGCTTGCGGGGGTGTATCTGGAAAACACCGCGTGATTCGTCCACAGATACGTGCAGCGGGCATAATTTCGGCATGATCACGGGCGAGAACGCGCGGGCGGCGCGTGAAACGTACGTCTGATGCGGGGAATTGAAGTCTTGACACTGAAATCACGGCGCTCGTATGGTGGGCGCCGTGCTCAACGCCCCGCGACCTACCGCCGCACCTCGGTCGACTTCGACCGACACCCGCTGAGAGGACGACGGAACCATGGAGGGTCGGAAACCGCTGGCCAAGGTGGAAGGGCGCCGGCGCCTGCGAATGAGCGGTGTGACCGTCGCGTTTCGCGGCACGCCGAACCTCGACGACTGGGTCGCCTATATCGCCAACGGCACCACGTCGCGCAAGACGATCCTCGCCGACCACGCGTCGGAGCGGAAAGTGAAGAACCTGATGACCCGGCTGCAGACGATGTCGAAGAAGGAGATCGAGAAGCTGGCGAAGGGCTGACCGCTTGTCCTGCCGAAGGTAGGCTTACAGACTGAGCGGCCGCGAGTTGGCGACGGCCTCGGGCTTTTCGCGCCACGTCGACGGATCAGCGTCCACGTAGAGCTCGATCATGT